>JAVVTI010000001.1:0-92864 GCA_036653735.1 Bacilli bacterium
GAATCTAAAATCATAATATCATACTATATTTAATATGTCAACATAAATTTTAAACCTATTTATAAATATTTAAAACAGTTTTCTTTCGTGAAATGGAATATTTTCTTTCACTATACAAAAATAAAAATTGAAATTAGCTTTCAAAAATCAGATTTCGATTTCAAATTTCAAATCTGATTTTTAATTTCTATTTTTGATTTTCAATTATCATTTCTTCTAGTAATTTGATAATAGTATCACGGTATATTGGCTGGTTGTAAAAAAAGTTTTTAAAACTGCTAATAAAAATTCTTTTTTTTATTTTATCATTCTTATATTGAATATTCTTTGTTGTAATTATCATATTTATTATTATTAAAACATGAAATATAGTTAATATTGGCAATATACTTTGAAATTCCTTTTAAGTCAGATTGTTTAAAATAATATGGAATAAAATAAGAATTATTCCTTTTTAACATTAAGACCTTTCTTTACTTCTTTACATAAATCAAATGAAATATAAATAGAAATTTTAATATTTCCATTATCCTTTTTTTATTTTATCAGAAGTTTGTGTTTGATGAATAGTAAAATTAATATATTCTTAATGTGGATACAATTATTTTTTTTTCTTTAATTACAAAAATTTTATTTAGATAAATTATCCTTTGTAATGTTTTTTAAACAATTTAAACTACTTATTTCCATTCGTCTATGCTCCTTTTAATTTTATATTTTTTATAATATCAATCATATTATTTATTGATTATAAATTTATTATACTAAACCATATTTAATTTGTCAACCTTTATTTATAATTATATTATGTTTATATGGTAGAAACATTTATTTTAATAATTAATGTTAATATCCCTCCACAGAATAAATATTTTCTTTATTACCTATACTATTCGCCCCACGTTTTTTCTTTTCCCATATTACCTTTAGTGGATATTCAATTTTTTATTTTTATATTTAATACACCTTAACACTTTACTGGGCTAAATTGTCTTAATTATCCGAATTATTCAAACAATTAAAATTAGATATAAAAATAGAATTATATCCACAATTGTCACAACTAAAGTTTTGCACCTTAGATGATTGGCAACGTTAGAATATAATCCCTATGGATTTTTACATCTCCCTTGTCTATATGTCTATTTTATCACACTTTTCAAAAACTGTCAAGTTTTATTTTAAATATTTTATCGAATGTATGTTCGTTTTATTTTATGAGTACTTAGCTGTTTTCGACTTATATTTTATTTAAGCCACTCCAGAAGTTTCTTTTACTACTTGACATAAGTATAATCTATCTAGATTGAATTGTCAACAACTATTTTAATTATTTTTAAATAGGCGATTCTAGTCATTTTATACTACTAGCCTAACAAGTTATCACTATGTATAATAAAGTCGCTAGAATCGGCTTTAAATGGCTTGTAGGATATCAAGAATAGTTTGTATTGGCAATAAAAAAGACCACCTCTTGGCAGCCTTTCTATTTTTATTTATTTACAAAAAATATTGTCAATTGTAATTTGAGTATTTTTATTCAAATCATGAATATATCTCCGCTCGCTATAGGATTTAAAAGCTTCCTCTATTGTTTCTCCTACAAATATTTTTGATTCTTTGTTTAATCGTCTTTCAATATTGCGATACTCCCAGTAGCTACATTCTATATTAAAAAGTTCCATCTTTTACTTCTCCTCTTCATTTTTATATTTATTTTCAACCCCATAAAACATGCTATCTTTTCTATACTTATTCAAAAATTCAAATTCTTCTTGGACTCTATTCCATCTTACATTATTTTCAATACTATTCATGTCTTCTTTACTCATGCTATAATTAAACGCATAAATACAAATAGGCTTAATTATAAACTTAATGTAAACATAAGGTAAATGATACTTTTTACATAAATAATTATAAAATTTTCTTCTACACATATTCCGCACCTTTTGCTTTCTATTTTATTATTATATTGATAATATACCATCTATTCAATTTATTGTCAATCATTATTTTAAACTTGTAATATTGAATAACTCTATAGTGTATCAATACAGTATCACACGTTTAAACACAGTTCTAAGGTCGATTCTAGACGCCTTACAGATGGTATGGTAAAGTTGTTAAGGTATACGCTTAGAATGGTTTAAACCGTCTTATATAGCGTTGTGATATTTTACATAAAAAAGGGTATCAATTCCATTATACTATAAAATTATAGTTTTGTCAAGTATAATATTAAAAAAAAATAAGATATTTCTATCTTATTTTTTATTGGCTATTTTAGATTTCTGCTTTTTCAAATTTTCCTCCGCAGCCTTTATGATGATAATCTTGATAATTTCTAGTAAACTTGCTTTCTCTTTGCTTATAGATAATTTTACCACATTTTTTACACTTAAAAGAATATTTATAAATAGTAACATCAAGGTTTATTCCTAAACTATCAGCAGATGTACATCTTGTAATATCATAACAGCCGTAACAGTCTGTAACTAATTTCCCTAATCTAGTCCATTCTTTACCATGATTCATACAGCCTTTGCAAGTATGTAGTAATTCATGCATTATAGTTTGTTTGCAACTTTCATCTTTTATATCATCGGCTAATAGTCTTTCTGAAATATTGATACTATAGATTCCTCCATTTTTTTTACATTGTCCCCACCTGTTCTTGGCTCTTTTATTCACTTCTAAACTTGTGATATCTGTTGAATACCGTATTCCTAACACGTCTAATTCTTCCTTGCATTCTTGTAATAATTTTTGCAAATCTTTCATTGATTCCTCTTTTCTCCTACTCTATAGCAGGTAGTTTTTTTTAATTCCTAATAATAGTATAGCAAAAAATCCTCACTCTGTCAATAACAAAATGAGGATTTTTAAAATAACAAATCAAAAAAATGTAATAAAAAAATTATCAATTAAATATTTTTTGAATTGTTGTAAATGCTTTTTATTTGTAATCGTAGTTATTTCAGCATCAAATATAAAAAACTTTTTTTCATTTATAATGAAAGTTCCTATCATTTTTTCGTAGGAAAAACATTGTATTTTATCCCCTATTTTTACGATATTAAAATTTTTATTGTTTACCAAAAATTCCATGTTTACCCCTCCCTTTATCGTTAGCATAAATAAACAAAGATATCCATGATAACGATATAACACAGACCACAATTGGAATATAAGAAATACTGTCCAATAAACAAGCATTAAATAAAAATGATAAAGCTGCTATATTTGTAGTTAATTTCAAAATTTTATTTTTCATTATTTTTCTTCCTTTCCGATTACAAGTATTTTAATTGCAACGTTTGTCATTTCAAAAATACCCCTTTTTAAGTCTTTTATATAATATGTTTTTCCGCTTTCATCTAACCAATTTCTAAAATCGATTGAGCTTTTATCATTCGCAAAAGTCCAATGAGGTGAGGTAACAGAAACTAATGTGCTACCACATTTTAGTAAGCTATAAGCGTGTTTAATATGGTTTTGTTCGTCGCTGAACGGTGGATTCATAACAATAGCGTCATACATTTTATCTGTGCTATATTCAAGGAAATCATCACCAACTACGGTATGACCTTTAAGTTTTAATAACTCTTGAAAATCGAACAAGTGTTCGATTACATCAATATTGTTAGTAATTTTTTTTATTTCATCGGCAATATTACCAATGCCAGCAGATGGTTCTAGCACTATATCATTCCTTTTAATATTTGCTATTTCAATAAGTTCTGCCACAACTTCGCTAGGAGTAAAATTTATATCTCCCTTTTGCCACATTTTATATTCACGTTCTAATTTTTTTATTTTTAACATTGTAGTATCTTGTGGCTTGTCGATTTTTAAAAGAATCTTTCCATATTCAAGAACATTTTGAATTAATTCTTTTGTGTTTGTAATGTTCGCTTTTTGCAAGCATTTTTGTATTTTTGGCACTTCTGCATTCCAATAAGAATTAGCATATTTTAAGTCAATTTGTGGGTAGGTTATTCTTTCCATTCCATATTTTTCATATTGTCTATAATAGCTATTTAATTTAGTTCGGAATGATTCAGTGATTAAAGCAATTTCTAATATCGTTAAATCACGATTGACAATTTCAACAAGGAAATAATTAAATAAGTTTAATTCCGTTTTATAATTAGCAATCTTCCTTTCTCTTTCTGATTGCTCTGCCATGCGTTTATACGTGTTAGTTTTATAATCCCCTGACAACTTATTAAGTTTGTTCTGTGTGCTCTCTATTGCCTTATTGATTCGGTTAACAAGCTTTTCATTGTCATTAACTTTTGGTAATTCAGTATCTGTGATTGTTCCATCATTTTTCAATAAATCTTTTGGGTTTTCTTTGAATAAAAAACCATGCTTAAATTTTGAATAATAACCACCTAACGTTTTAATATATTTTGAAACGAAAATATATTCTTCTCTATCTAATTTTTCAACCACCTTTACAATATATATTTTTTCATTATTTCTGGTGTCAATATCTTCCGTTGTTGTAAAGGTTAGATTATTAATATTAAAATCGTTTGCGTTGGCTACGTTTGTTTTATCTGCTTTTATAACTTTTTTAACAATTTTTTCAACTTCATAAGATACTGAAACTTCTTTAATTTCGCACCATGAAATCGCATTTTTCCCTATCCATTTACTAATGTTATCAGTATTCCCAATAAACCACGTATTGGTGGGGTCTGCTTTTCCGTGACATTCTTTTGTTAGTTTGATATTCATTTTATAAGCTTTAAAATACTTTTTTCCCTCCTCTCCTACTTCATGTATACAGTATACTAGCCCTTTCTTCTTGCCATATGTAAAATGATTTTTAAGAACAAAGCATTGACCATCTTTTATGCTTCCCACTTCCGTTTCAACTACTCTATTTTCTTTTTTATATTCCGTTACAATAACTTTCTCATAAATTACACCATCTCCTTGACCTAGCAAACCTCCACAAGTTGTATCTAATTTATTTACAAAACTTTCAAAGCTTTCTATTAGTTTATATTTTTCTTTTAATTCTGAATAATGATAATCAGCAGCTTTTATTGACCTTTCTTCTGTTTCATCCCATCTGTTTATATTATCTTGGATATAATCTTTTTTATAGTTTTCTTCTGTCATGGTTCTAAATTTTTCGATATCTTTAATATAAGTTTCATAATTATAATAATCACTAATACCAGAATACTTTAAAACTCCATTTCCTTTTGCAATTATGATTCCGTCTTTTTCAATATGCCAATTACAACGTAGTGGATTGGCTAGATGTTTTGGAATTGTACCAACTACAATATATTTATCTTCTGTGATAACTTGTTTAGATTGCAATTTTTCAATCATATTTCTAGCTGATTCTGCTTCTTGTTCGCACGCTCCCTTTTCTAATGTCATGTTTTTTAATTTCTCAATTTTCTTTGAAATATTATGATTCATACATTTTTCTTTGTGGTCGTATTGTCTGATTTCTTCTGCATCTTTTGCGCAATAGACATTAAAACATAAAATATAATCGTTCTTTTCAGCGACACCAGTCCAATAAGCTGGACTATAGTAATCGGTCATTCCGTCTGATTCGTCTGCATGATATCCATACACTTTCCATCCGTCAATGTTCATTAATTTGTGTGCAATCATAACCCCAACTTTTTGATATTCATAATAATTTGACATAAACCCTCTTTTCTCTCATTCTATAATGAGTAGCTTTTTTTAATTTCTTATATTACTATATCAAAGAATCCTCACATTGTCAATAACAAAATAAAGATTCTTTGCTATTTTTTATTACTATTTTTCGTTATCCAAAATTTCCTGCAATTGTGCTTTTAATTCGTCTTTGACTTTAATCGGCAATATTAAAAATGCATAGCTACTTGAATAAATCATTAAAGGGGCTGTTGGACTTGTAGCAGTGCAATATATTTCTTCGCCATCTGCAATCTTTAAAGCATCTAACATAGACCACGTATTGAATGTAATTATTAAATCTTTTTCTTTCCCCTTAAAATTTGTAATTTTTAATTTATCTGATACTTTTACTCTTGTGTTTTCTATATAAGTTGTGATATTGTCGGAAGAAATATTAAATAAAACAGGCGTAAAATGTTTTTTCTTGTCGATAACATTATCTGTATAATATTTTATGTGTTCTAACATTTTTTTAGCATCCACATTAAAAGCGTAGTTATAATCGTCCGACAACATAGGATTAACCTTAAAAAAATCTTTTTCTCTCTTCCTTTGATTATATCTAAAACCATCACCAATTACACGAACGATTTTTCCACCATCTATTATTTGAATTACTCCAATTGATTTTTTATCTAATACTTTCCCCAAATCGTTTTTAATTCTAGCGTCAATTTGAATTTTACCATTTTCTGTGATTTTTTCTTTTACTTTAAGACATCTTGTAATAAGTCTGTGCCCATCTAATGCCTCAATTCTATTATCATTAATATTAAAATGAATTGAACTCATAGTGTCATTGTTTTTTCCATTTCCAGTAAACTTTGAAAAATTAGAAATTATCTCTTGAAACTCTGATTCATTAAATTCTAGCATAAGTGTATTATCATTCGCCAGAGCAAAAGAAAAATCTGCAAATTCAAGTGTATCATATTTTATTAATTTAATTGTTTTGCCATTATTCTGAACTAATATATTTTCTTCTGTTTCTTCAATAATAACTTCATTTTTCATACTTGTTAATAATTTTAAATCTGCAAAATCCAATAGAATTTTATCCAATTTTAAATCTGCCCGATTCAGATGTGAAACATAATTATCAGTATAAATTTCTAAGTAAGCTTCTGCAGATTTCAATACAGATGCTTGTAAATTGTTTCCATCATCTACTAGCAATATTTTAGATAAATAACCTTCCTTTTTCATGTTGCAACTAACCTTTTCAATAATTCCTGTTAACTCTTTTCCGTCAATACTAATTTTCATCATAATTTTTATCTCCTTTTTTATTTGTTTTTTAATTTCTTAGTTCATCTTATCATAAAGTTTTTAATACGTCAACATAATTTTTTTATTCGTGTATTTACTTTGCCCAATATAAATCCCTATATCATGAATACTATTAATTGTTTCTTTTTGATGTTCTGTCATTTCTATATAACCTATGATATTATGATTTTGCCATATTGCATATTTTTTCATCATAACTCCTCCATCTCTTTTAAATAATCAACAAGTAACTGTTTAATATCATCAAATCTTTCTATCTCTTCTGCATAGATAGAGATTTTTTTAAAAATTTCGGATAGTAATTCCTCTAGTTCATCTTTATTATATCCATCGCCATTAATAGTACAGATATTTTCGTTGTACAAGTCAAGTAATTCTTGAATATCTGTACATTCTAAACTATTATCATAGTCAATTATAAATTTAGTAATTCCGTCAATGTCGATTAGATTATTAATATCTGTTACTTCTGCATTTTCATAGCCATCAAAATTCCAATATTTCAAACTCATAGACATATTATATAACCCACCAAGCATATTTATAATCTGTGTCGGTGTGTAATATATGAAATCAGTATCAATTTTTTCGTATAAATACACTTTATTATCAGTGTAGCCTACTGTATCACCATAATTATTATGCAAAACAACTTTTTCATCTTCATTCATATCTTCAATAATTTCTTTAATCCGTTCCTCTAAAAATTCAATTGTCATATTTTCCTCTTTTCTCCTACTTTTTAATAAATAAATTTTCTAAAATTATAACATGACATTTACTGCTTTTCAAATACAACGCCTTTGTTTTCTATATATTTTCCAATATGAATAGTACAATAATTAATACTGCCGTAAGTATATCCACCATCATTAATTAAATAAATAGGTTCGTCACCTGTACCGCCACAAACAAGTTTTAACTCCTCTAATTCATCTATTAATTCATTTATGGTTAATGATTTAGAACATTGTTCGGGTGAATATCCGTCCCTATTTCCCTCAATAAAGACACCTTTAAAATTATTATTTCTCATATTTTCCTCTTTTCTCCTATTCAGTAATAGGTAGCTCTATTAGTTGTTAAAACCATCTTATCACAATTTTTAAATTATGTCAAGCTTTATTTTTTTTTTTTATTAGTATGTATTTTGATATAATCTTTTACAATCGACAATTGTCGGAAAATCTAGTCTATCTTTATCAAGGTGAAAATTATATAAAGATGTATACACTAAGTGATAACCATTATTGTTATCATTATAACCGCCATACCAGAAATCAACATTTTCTATAGTTGCTATCAAACCATTTTTATTCATTCTTTGTGTCCTCCTTTTGTTTTCTAAAATCAGAATACCATATCTAAAATCAAAAGTCAATACTTGATTTCAATTTTCATTTTTGATTTTCATTTTCGGTTTTGAGATTATAAACACTAATAGCTTATCATTTATCCTTTATCTATTTTTATTGTAGTAATATTATGATTTATAATGCGTATGTACACGGTTATTAGGCTTATTCAGCGACTTAATACGTATAGATGACAAGTTGTAAGAATAGAACGCTAGAATGGCTAGAATCACCTATAAATGAATCAATAATAAGTATTGGAATCATTTTATTAAACTTCAATGTTAAGAAAGGTATGATATAAAAAAAATAAAATATAAATATGATGTTGGGTTTATAGTAGGTATAAAAATGTAGAATAAAATAAATTGACTAGAATATTTATAATAATTATACTATGTCAATTAAATTAATCTTCTCGTTATATTTATTCATACGTTACATTTTCTTTTAGTCCGCAGTTAGAATGTAAATTATACAATATAAAAAATAAAAAACTATGATTATTAAATAAAATTACTTTTAATTTTAAAAAATAATATTAAGATAAATATATTTAAACTACAATATATTTCTGTTTGCATAGATATATACGGAAAAATTTTAAGTTAAATTTACCAATCATCTCAATAAAATTTTATATTTATCTAACCATTTATATTTTAATTTTGGCAAACAAATAAATATAAATTATAGTTAAATTAAAAAAACGTGGAGAATATTTATTTATTCATAAAATAAAAAGTATTATAAAAATATTCCACCACAAAAAACAATATCGGCAATTACCCTTTTAATCAAATAATTTAATACTTGATTATATTGAAATTTAGCACGTTAAAGTGTTAAAAGCTATAATTATTTGAATTGTTTTAATTGTTCCAACAATTCAAATTCAATATAAAAATATGAATGTATATGCTTTTGACATTTTATTTATCCCAGAATCATAGATGGAGTAAACCAAGCCGTACAAGCCTATCCTAACTATGCCAGCTATACCGTGCGACATTAGTCATGTTAGACATGACCTATACCTAACGTCGCACAGTCTTTTTGTTGTTACACTAAAAAAAAAGATGCAAAAGCGCATCTTAAATTTTTTTTATAAACTGAAAACCATTAGCTTTAGTGCTTTTTTTTGTGCCATCTTTGCGAAAAAACCATGACCCTACGATGTCCCCGACCTCTGTATGGACGGTTGAGGTTGGATGCTTTCTGCTGCCGCCCCAAACTAAAAAAGAACACTCCCAAACTTCCATATCCTTTTTCGTCGCAGGTTGAACACCCTCTTTTTTCTCGCACAGTTCGGCCATCTCGGTAGGATTCATCGACTCCGCTTTGCACAGATTTACAGAAAAGAAATCAGTGCGGTTGAACCGGGAACTTGTATGATGCCAGGAAGATTTTATCAGCAAAGCATTTTTCAAGCCTTTTGCGGGGATTTTAGAAAGCAACGTGGTATCTATCCCCTCCCTTATTAATTCGTCTAAGATGGCTTGTTTAGTCCATTTTGACATGGGTTTTCCCCCTCCTGGTACGCGTTTACAGCATTATTTGACATCGAAAAATTATGATAACCACTCATTTTTTTGACCTCCTTTTTTTATTTTGAAAAGCTAAAAAGGGGAATCGAACCCCTTTTAAACACCAGCTTAGCTATTTTTTTTTGATAATAACAGCCATATTAAAACCATCTGCCCCACTCCATTTATGCGACCCTACGATATAAGATACCTCATGATTAGGGTGACTTATACGTGCGTCCTGCAATGTATGATATAGGTCGCTTCTCGGGTTTTCTGGGGCAATTTGCCCGTAAATTAAACACTTGTTCTCCACTCAAATTGTTATCTAAAATAATATCAAGGATTAAAGCTGCATTAAATAGACATTCTTTTTCTTCTTCCATTTTAAGCCTCTTTTCTTTTTTTTTAATTAAATTTAGTCAAAATTAGCTTGCATATGAGCCTCAACTAGAGCGACCACTAATTTTTGTTCAATTTTTCCTAATTTTGATTGAGCTAAATTTTCAATCAAAAAATCCACATCAAGAGGGTAATCTTTTGTAACATCTTTTGTATAGATAAACTCACCGTTACCGCCATAGGTAGATAAGTATTCTTTTTTGCTCTTAGCAGGTGTGATGGTCTTAAATACACTTTTCCCATCGTCGATTACGCTTTTAAATAATTTCATTTTTACGCCTCCTCTTTTTAATAAAAAACTAGTAAGTTTTCGCACTTTTTCCTTTTTTGTTCCTTTATTGTCTGTAATTTTTAAGACACAAAGTCCATTAATGTCTTTTAGTTTTTTTTTCTACCGTCTCATTCATATTATTATTCTCCTTTCTTATTTTAAAAAAAACTAGAATATCTTTGCGGTAGCCGATTGGCTACCCACTGAATCACTAACTTATCAACTTGACACTATCTTACCATATAAATTTTATCTTGCATATAGTAATATTGCACAAAGATTATAATAAAAACTGTACAATATTACTATAATCGGGTTTCTTCCATATAAAGGGATATAAATATAAATTCATGGATAACCCAATATATAGTTATCAGATAACGGCTTAAATTGCACCTCTCATATGTGATATAAGTCCAAAACAACTTGCCCTATACATTGTGCCATAAACGACTAAGACAGCTGCAAAGACCCTTTAAACACTTTATAAGGGCATGATATATAATAGTAATCATTCTTATTATCATCAATAAATATACAATTAAAATAATTTAATATATAATCAAATAATATATAAAAATAGCTAAAAACAATTAGAATAATATATTTAATAAGCACAGATAGTAATGGGATATATATTACTTAGTATTTAATACTATGTGATAGAATTTAATAAGAAAAGAAATAGTATTGATAACTACATGGCAAGCTAAGGATTACTATATAGTGGAGTGTGCTGTTGGGGTTTTGTTACTATTAAAAAAAAGCAT
Organism: Bacilli bacterium; assembly: GCA_036653735.1. Lineage (GTDB taxonomy): Bacteria > Bacillota_I > Bacilli_A > RF39 > UBA660 > CAVCAD01. Next base: position 11,321 of record JAVVTI010000001.1, read on the forward strand.
CTACATTACCTTTTTTCTTTTTTATCAAATTATGTCATTTTTCAGATTTTTTTTAAGTCTTACAAAAAGAACAAATGTTCAAAAAAAATATATAAGAAACATCGAACATATGTTCTATATTAAAAAAAACACTAAAATTGTTATTTTAGTGTTTTTTTTAACATATAAAAATTTTTTTTGATTAAAATACCTTCCTTTTTTGCTTTTGTGCCAAGGGAGGGGGGTATTTTTCAAAAATAGAACACTTGTTCTAGTATCGTTTAGGCTTGAGCACTCCAATTTTCCCATCGTTTGTTATTTTTACCACATCAAACCCTTATATTATATACGTTTTATATTTTATGATGAATATTTATCCTCATTCATTACATCTATTTAATCAAGTTTTTTATTTTTCCTCTTATCATATCTGTAAAACCTATATTATGATGTTTATCCATCATCTTTATATAACAAAACCTAATCATTCTATGTAAACATGTTACCGTTATACCTAATTGGTATTAAAATGTCTATTTGCCCCTTTTAAATGCGTTGTATGATAATGTAAACTAATAAAACCCTACACATTTTTTGTATAAGATTTTATTTTTATTATATATTAATTTTATTTTACTTTTGTGCTTATCTTTTTATCTAAAATATTTATAAATTTTCGATATTTTATTAATTGTAATTGTAATAGACATTTTTTATCTCTTCTTTTTCAGTTTGTTTTATTGTGTGGATTTGACCTAATATAATAAATTGCGATAATTTTAGTCGCTTTATTATCCTCACAATTTATTTCAGCATTTTCATATTTATATTTTATTCTTTTATGTTTAATTGAGTATTCTCCAAATAACATAATATCAGAATATATAAAATCATCTTTAATATATTTATCTTTTCCTAATACTTTACCAATTAGAATTTCTTTTCCATTTTTATTAGTTGAAATAATTGGAACATCATAAATCATATCGATTAAATTTTGGGGATTTTTTAATTCAATGTTAGAATTTTTTAATGGAATAATTTTCATATCTTTAAATATTTTCATTTTATTATATCTCCTTTTAAATATGCCGATTTTTCACCATTTTTTGCTTAAAGTTATATAAAATAAGGGTTAGGGGATTTTGAAAGTAAAGATACTCCTTAATATGTACTTATAATACAGAGTATCTTTACTTTCAGATTATTCAATGAATTGTTTGTGAATTAGACACAATATTAAATCTTCAACAAATCTTTCCCTTAAAGCTTGATTCATACATTCCAATTCTTTCGTTGTTAATAATTTATATTGCATATTTGAATTAACGAGTTTTTTGTTTTGTGATAAGATTCTTTTTGCTTCGTGTTTGATACCGTTTTCTCCATACTCAATATTCCATGCATTAGCATAAATTGGACAATTATATAATTCATCACAATCTTTTAATCTGTCGGACAAAACTTTAAAATAGTCGGTTCTTATTTCTTTTGATAAATAAATAATATCTTGCAATTTTTTAATGCCGTATTCTTTCATTGTTTTTTTGCGAATATCTAAAAAGATAGAACGTTGATGCTCATTACAGATATATTCTTTCTGTATATATTTTTTTAAGGTTTCGTTATATTCCATTTTATATAATTTGAATGTGTCGCTATATAAAATTAGGGAACGTTGCTTTAATGATTTCAATGCGTTGTTCACAATTTCTTTAATTATCTTATCTGTGACATTAAAGAAAATTCCTATGTCACGATATTTATCATTTTCTGAATCTTCTTTTGTGTAATAAGTAGTCGATTTTGTCGGGATATTATTAATATATTCCCATCTTTTATTATTCTTTGTTTCATAGTAAGTGTTATTGACCATATAGAAATATTTTGCCATTTCTGAATAAGTCATTGTAACTTTGTGTGTGTTATCTTTTGATAAATGTAAAATTAATAAATCTTCAATATACTCTGTAAATTTTGCCCTATGTTCTAAAAAAAGTAATTCCTTTTCGTCATATATATTTGTAATTGTTATTTTCCCATAAGACGGAATGATATTCATAAAATTATTTAATATTTTTAATTGAGCAGTTTTACTACCTTTTTCCAATATAGGTTCTTTTGTGATTTCGCAAAATTCCTCATAAGTTATTGTTTTACCTACATAATCTTGCAAATAGTTATATGGATTTATCATTTTTCTCCTTTTCTATAACATAGTTTTACATTGTTTTAAAATAATTTACAACCTTGTTCTTTAAATTTTTCAACTTGTTCTATCCAATCTTCTTTCGACCAACTAAGTTCTTCCATTAAACATTTTTTACACTTAAATTTATTAATTCCTCTTCCATACATTTTTAAATTCATTGCGACTACATCTTTATGATAAACTGACTTTCCACAATAAACACATTTCTTTTTGAAATATTGTTCAGCCAGTTCCTTGTCTTCTAACCCCTTATATTCCATGAATTCTTTAATCGTTTCAGTGTTTGGAATATCTCTGAGTATTCCTCCGTTCCAATTTGAATGATATTCTGTACAAGTACAATTCATTCTACACCATTTTTCTTCTTGTTTAAATCCATCTTCTAATATTTTGTGGAATCTATCATATTGTTTAGGATAATAATAACTATCTAAAATCCATGTTGATTTAGTATAGTATGGGCAAGCGATATGGCAACCTACCCTTGAATATCCATTTAAATATTTTTTATTAATTGGTATTTTATTATGAATTGTATATAGCCATAATTCTAACTCTGTCCATTTTCGTATAGGTAGGCAACCTATCCATGATTTATCTTCCCATTGAGGATTTCTGCAAATAGACCCATAATTTGAACGTGTTGAGGATTCTTCATTCCTCATTCCCATAATAAAGAGTAAATTATTTATATTTTCAAATCTTTGTAAAGTTCCATTTTCTTTAAAAGTTGAGCAACACCATCGACGAAATCTTAAAGGAGTTCCATGTATTTTAATCATATTATAGAAACTTTTATTCTTACCATTATTATCTTTTACTGTTACGATTTCAATATCATTTCTAGCTTTAACTTCTTTATACACATCTGAACTATCCAGTGTTGTATTATTAAAAATTGGCTTATAATTATTCGTTATTTTTTGCAATAAATATTCTGATAATTTACTATCTTTACCCATTGATGTTGTTAAAATACATTGGTAACCTTTTTGAAGAACATAATAATTATATTTAATTTCTAAGACAGAAAGGCTCTCTCTCTCTCTCTCTAATAGATTTCTTTAATCTTTGATAGGTTTCTTCCCAAGTTTCCAAATCTTTATTATCAGGTATATCAATTTCTTTATTTTTGTTATGTGTTTTATAATAATAAGAGTGTTCATAAGTCAAATTATTATATTCTCCAATAACTTTTAATCTACAAATTTTAATTTGTTTTCCATCTTTAGAAAACCCTTTTATAATCATTCTATCTATCCATAGTTTATCTTCATCATAATTAGATAAATCTATTCCAAAACTTTTTAACATATTTCTATATGGTTTAAATATCGGTAGCATTTTTCTCCTTTTCTATTCTAATTTCATTTTTATACAAATTCTAAAAACCGAGTTCGTCTAATGTATTTTTAATTATCTCTATAAATCGTGATTTATATCCCAACTCATTTAGGGTTGCTTCAATTTCAAAATTATTTTTAATACGTTCATAAATATATTTTGAAAGACCATTTGTATCATAACCATCAATTTTTGTATCCATTGATAACAATTGTAACTTTCCATCTTCAATATGATGAGCCATTTATGGAGACAGTACGATAGATTCTTTAACAACTTTAGCATCATGCTCTATGCACGGTGTATAATGTTCTACGTCTGTTTCTGCTAAAAAATTCCCTTTAAAGACCCAGTATTGAGTAACTTCACGTACTAGGTCTTTTCTGTTCCAAATCCACGCAATGATTTTGTTTTAATAAACTGTATTAACCTAGCACCTAATAATCTCGCTAATGGAGATAATAACTTTTCTGCATCTTTTTCTGTATCTACCATAATTTTAATTTACCTTTCTATTTTATCGTTTAGAGCCATTTAAGCCATTTTAATTCATTAAGCTACAATTTACCGATAGTATCTTTAAAACGGCTGTATAAGGCTCTAAACGTTATGCATTGATGCTCTATTATTACTTAATATATTCTTTTTATTTGATAAGCTATTTCTTTAAATCTATTTCGTCTATTCTATAATGAAATTTTATTAACCAAATAGGTGATTTATTTTTGCAAAAATCTTTATTTTCACTTACCTTAAACTTTTCACAAGGTTTATTATCACCCCCCCCATAAATACATTTTTCGCAAATAGCTTTTTCTAATTCTTTGTTTTTACTTATTATTTCTAGTCTTTCAATTTCTTTTTCTGCTTTTATTCTTTCATAATATGCATATGAAATACGTTCACCATAGGCATTAAATTCTACTATCAGATAAATTTTCATTAAATATTCTCCTTTTGTTTTATTTGTTAATATGATTATATCACTATAAATATCATTTGTCGACTATTATTTTTTTATAAAAGCAGAATAAGTTATTATAACTTTATTCTGCTTTTAATATAAATTATTTAATGTTTAAATTCAAATTTTCTTGCAATTTAACCCCATTAACTGTTTCTTCACTATGCAATTTTAAATAATTTTTAATTTCTGTTTTCATTACATCAGTTTCTTTAATTTTTCTTGTTTTTATAAACTCACTAGGAACTTTTCCAATATCTGTAACTTCCACTGTAGAAGATTTTCGATAAGATAATTTACATCTGGCATCTTCAAATTTATATTTACCAATTTCTTTCGTGGTACTTTTTAAATAAGTGTCGAGATAATTTTTTAATCTTGCCGATTTATTTTCATTCACTTTCTGACGTTGTTCTAAAATTAATTTTTCTTGTTTGATTGCGGCTGCATCTGAATTTAAGTTTTTAATAAAACAAGCAATATTAGAAATTTTCTTATCTAATTCCATTTCAACTTCATCTAGCCGATTTTCTAATTCTTTTCCCTCTAATATTTCTCCGTCTTCTGTATCAAAGAATCCATCTACTAATGTTTCAAATCTTTCATCAATTTTATATAAGCTTGCCATTTTTTATTCTCCTTTTATTTTTTTTAATTCAATTTTAGTTAAATTGTTTGTTAAGCTTAATAAACCACAAGGGGATATATCCTCCGTTAAGTCTCTCATTTTATTAGCAAAATCTTTACAATATTCTACGTGTTCACACTTATAACAACCCATATTATTTTTTTTCTGTGCAATACAAACACAATTCTTTAACATTCATTTAGTTCACCCTTTCTGCATATTGATTTTTACTTGCTAATTTTACCCCTAACAATTTGTTATAAACATTTTTTTCGTTCGGTATATATCTTCCATATTTTATGATTATATTTTTATATGTTCCCAATTCTTTTATTTTATCTTCAATTTCTTTTTTATAATAACCTGTATATATGACAATATCATTATCTGTTTTTTGTCTAAATACTTGAATTAAATTATATAAATCATTCCATGAATCAAATGGTTCTAACCCACCACAGACAATCGCACTTGTTAAATTATTTTCTAAATATCTATTTACAATTTTATCAGTTGATATTTCAATGTTTGGAGAGGTTGCCAATTCCCCATTTTGGCAAACCTTTTCTCCACAATCTTTTTCACATTTAAAACTACAATATGGAAAAGCTATAAACATTGATGGTTTTTTGTAATTACTGAAATCTTCATCAACTAAATTTTTAATTATCATTTTTCATACCGGCATAAGAATACCACTGTCTTGTATTAAATTCTTTTTTCCTATCTTTTGAATATGAACGTACAGGCTCTAAAAATCCTACAATTCTTTGGTAAGTATCCATTACGTCACCACCACAAGTTGGACAAATATCTGTTCCCACAAATCCATGGTGGTTTGAACATTCATTAATTTTTGTGTTGAAAGCAAAATAAATAACTCCCGATTCTGCTATTTTATTTAACATTTCCCAAGCAACTTCTTCATTCGGGAAATTTTGTTCAATATTAATATGAGCAATTGCACCGCCTGAACATTTTTTATCTAAAATTGACGCAGTTCTAAGCTTTTCTTTAATCGTACAATTTTCTGATAGTGGAATCCACTGGTTAGAATAAATGAATTTATCATTTTTTTCGTATAGCAAATTATCTTTTTGGCATAATATGACTGCGGCTCGTTCAGCTGGAACACTTTCAATATTTAATGAATATTTATCTGTAAAATTGTCTTTAATATTATTTAAAACATCAAATATATCACTAGCAAAATTCATACCATCTTCTGTATAATATACATTTCCAAATTCATCTTTTTCAGTAAAACCAAAAGATTCAACAACTTCATACAATCCTAAAATTCCAATTGTATTATATTGCTTACTAAGTTCAACACCTCCGTCACAATAATTTGGCAACAATCCTTTTTCAATATTTCTTGTAATAATTCCTCGAATAATATCTAATGTTTTACAACATAATATAGTTCTCTTTTTTAATAAAGCTAAATATTTATTTCTATCAAAATTTGTTTCATATCCAATTCTCATTAAATTGATAGTATTGACTTTAATTGAACCAATAGACAAAGCCGTACCACCGATAGAATTAATAAATCCGTCTAGTTTGTCGAACCCTGATAACAAACGACAACAATTTGATAATACACCAACATTATCACTCATAAAGAAGTTGCTATCATTCCATTTCATATTATGTTTAGAACACCATCTAGCAAAATCTTCATCTACAAATTTCCCACCTTTATATAATAAACTATACGTTAAAACAGGAAATGTAAATAAATTGCTACTTCTAATATCCGATACAACTTCCATAAACACTTTTTGGATTTCTATAATTTCGTCAATATAGTCTAATGCAAAAGTGCCATCGGGAAATTCAGTTGAACCGAATAATGATTCTAAATATTCTCTGTCAAAAATTGAAACATTTACAAAAGCAGATTGGTCAATTCTAATAAATGGTTGATTTAGTCTAAAAATAAACTTTTGAAAACTTTGTTTTAAGTAATAATCATTATTTTTGATTACATCGCCATTTTCACAATCTTTCTTCCAAAAATAAAAACTCCATAATAATACGTTTGGTAAACCACAAGCACCCGAACTTCGATTACTCATAAATGAAATAAATTCAATTACATCATCAAAGAATGTGGTTAAATGTTTTGGAGGTTGCTTATTATAATCATCTAAGAAGAATAACCCCTCTTTTGCTAATCGAGTTAAGTCGAACGCATAGCAATATGGTAAATAAGAACTTGTAGGTGCATCATGTAAATAAAACCCACCATTATATTCTGTTTCTAACCATTCCTTTGAAGTTTTTAACCCATACTTTTTCTTCATTTCATAAAATATTTTATTAAACGCAAACAACTTATCTTCTGACTTTCCTTTTTCTGATATCATACTTCTGATATCTTTGTGTTTTGCGTTTGCGTTTGAATCAATCGTTGAATCAGCAACATTCTTATCAACAAATCCTTCTATAAAATCTGAAAAATTTAATTGTGATTCATGGAAACCATTTAATATCTCAAAATCTTCCCCATACTTATTGCTAACTGTTTCAAAAGCTTTTTCAAAATCCTTGTTCATTTTAATTGGTATTAACATTTTTTTTCCTTTCCATAATGTATTTTACAATTTCTGACCTGTCTAATATTTTTCCATCAATTTCAGCAAATGGGGCTGACATAATTTTATTCTCTTTTGCAACTTTCAAAATAATTTGTTCGTCTGTAATTAATTCAAAATCAATTGATTCTTTTTTTAGCATTTTTTCTAAAACAATACAACTTGGACAATGTGTACTATAAAATTTCATTTTCATATTTTCACCTCCTAACATTGTTATATCAAAACTAATTATATCATAGCATTTTAATATTGTCAAGATATTTATGTTATTTGTATTAGTCGATTTAAGCTACGTTTTAGTTATAGTGGCACAATTTATTACCTATGTACTTTAAGTATCTTAAAATGGCTAGAAATGCGTCACACAGTGTTCTAAATGCTATCTTCTAACCTAACAAAACAACTTCTTAACTAAAACACCATATTTAATCAAAGAAAATAATAATATCAGTAAAATTAGAACAATTGGAATTATAATGGAAAACATTATAAATATAAATTTATTCATAAAATTATTCTTTTTCTTTTTTAACTTCATTTTTTTATAACCTCTTTTTGCTTCACAAATATGCATTTTAGAAAATGTATTTCATCTTCTAAATCAAAACTTCCAAAACTTGTAAAATAATCATTCTGAATTTCATATAAACCATAACATAAATTATCTTCTTTGCATTCATTTATTTCATAGGCTTTATCTACAGTAAATAGTTTGTTATCTGATTCTGTACAAATATATTTCATTTTTCCCCTTTATATATTAATAAATAATTTCTTCCAAACTTCGTGGTGTATAATCCATATAATCTAACATACACCCAACGTTATATAACTGTCCTTGATTATATCTATCTTTTGAATATGATTTTAAATCCTTTATCTGTTCAACAAAATATTGTATTAGCTGAGATTCATATCTTTCATGTACATGACCATATAACATATAAGTATTTTTACTAGAACTATGATTATAAAACAAAATAGGATAATGACTCATTATGATTTTGTTCCCATTTTCTTTAATCATTTTATAATCTGTTATTTCAATAAACTTCTCTGATAATTTTTTTGACATTTTAACAATATCATGATTTCCTCTAATTAAAACTTTCTTGCCATTCAATTTATCCAAAATTTCAATCCATACTTTTTCATCTCGACTTAAACTAAAATCTCCTAAAATATAAACAGTATCTTTGTTATTAACTTTTTTATTCCAATTATTAATTATTTTGGCTTCCATTTCTTGGACTGTCTGAAAAGGTCTGTTATCAAAACTTAAGATATTCTCATGGCGGAAATGTAAATCTGAAATAAAATAATTCATATTCGCTCCTTCTTTTTTATTATTTATAAAATTTGTGACCTACGCTATCTGTGAAAATGTATTCTAAATTATTTTCATGCCATTCACTTTCATTACTATAAAAATAAGTTGCACCACTAGTAGTATCACCTAGTTTGAATACATATTCCAAAGCAAATTTAGTATCTTCGGATATTTCATCTCTAAAATATTCAAACTGATTTTTTTCTGTAATTACAGAAATAGGATTATTTGGAAATGTATTATTATCAAGTCTGTTTAGTATAACAGATGCAATATTACATTTTGCGCTAAAATTAGTTTGGTATGTTTCGGTTTCTATACATTTTTGCATATATAATATTTCTAAATTTGAATAAGAATTATATAGTTCTTTTGTTTCTATTATGTTGTCATATTTTTCAGATAAACTATTGTATTTTTTCAAGTATTCTATTTTATCAAAATTTTTTAATGGTTCTATTAAAGTTTTTTCATATTCAATTTGTGAACTTATAATTTCTGTGTTTGTTTTATTTAACAATTCATTTACAGATAATAATGACATATTTTCGTTTTCTAAATCAATTCTGTTATTTTCTAATACCATAATATTATTTGATAATTTATTATTTGTATTATTTATATTATTTAATTCATCTAATAAATTTTGACATTTACAAGAAAAAAGTAATACAATAGAAAATTCTATCAGTATAGTTATTTCTTTAACTCTTTTCATAAACTCCTCCTTTCTTTCTTCTTTTAATTTTTATTCACCCCCTTTAAAATATTATATCAAATACTTTTAATCTTGTCAACTTAATTATTTTTTTAGTTTATTATTACTGTAATTTTTTTTTATTTAAAATATAAATATTTTTTTACTTATTTAAAATTTACAATTTATTTTGGGGTAACCATTAGAGTAATTACAATCTCCATCATGACTACTCTTTACCCTCTCACGTCCATTCTACCACTCAAAATATGCATCATAGGTAAGAATTAGGCATTCTAACCCACTACCCCTACAATTGTTAGCCTAACCGCATATATATCTATAATTTTACCTATGCTCTCTAATTAGTTTATCAAGTGTTGGTCTGCTTATATTCAATTCATGAGCCATATCAACTTTGCTTATCTCTCTATTCATATATTTATTGTAAAAGACGATACAAAACGTATCACATTGTGTAATTATGTAATTATAATTCTGCATTATCAAATTCATGATGTATAAATCTGTAAAATATAGATTCCGTTTCCGCTTTGTCATATACAAATACTAATTTTCCTTTGAATCCTATTTCAATTCTAATTGGCTGATATCCATATGTTAAATATACTTTTACTTGTTTAAAATTTACAATTTTGATTTCATTTTCTTTCATGTTTTTTGCTCCTATTCTAGCGTCTATATTCTAATATACATAAGTTGTAGGCTACCCTCTATAAAGTGTCTGCATCAGCTTGTAAACGTGCCTCACAAGGTTATAAACTTTAATTACAGATGATACAAATAATTATTTCATCTTCTTTCTTTTTAATTTTATCATTTATTGGTTCTTTTTATTTTTTAAATTTCACGTAACTAAAAGGAACAAGTGTTCTTATATTAACAAATAAATAATATTATTATTGCTAAAATAATTTTTTTAGTTTTATATTTTCCTTTATATTTTATATTTTTTTATAACAAATTCATAATCTAACCACATAATTAACCATACATCTTGACAATTATATATTCTAGGTTTTAATTTTGAAAATTTCATATTTTACCTCCTTTTTACTTCCTTTCTATTATTTAATAACATTATATCACAACATTTTGATATTGTCAAATTATTAAATTATTATTAGTATTAATTATTAGACGATTATAGCCACTTTAGTGCTACAATGGACAATTTACCATAGAACCATTTTAAACCGTCAAATCAGCCTAATAAAGATATCTATCAAAGTATTAATAAGCTTTATCTATGTCATTATAATATTTGTATGTAAATATTCAACTCGTTTTCTAATTAGACTATATGTATTTACTTATTTCTTATCCTCCTTAATCTGTTTGTTTATTTCATATAGTATAATTTAAACTGGGTTAGTATCACGTAATTTTTTTTATATCACCATAATCCATTAAGTTACAAATCATTATATAATTATTTTCTAAAAATTCTTTAGTTTCTTTCTTTAATATCATAATTTATCTCCTTCTTAGTGAAATTATATTCTTTGCATTCTATCCCATTATCATTTAACCATTTTGAAACCAATTGTCTATGACAAAATTTTGATGGTTTTTCATAACACATCAAACAAATATTAATATTTTCTACATGAAGAATCCCAATTAAATCATATAACACATCTTTAACAGAAAGATTATTTAAGATATTTTCATTATAATTTTTAATATAAGATTCTATGTCATTATTTTCTTTATATGACATCAATATTTTATAAGTCGGTGCTAATTTATACTACAATCCATTAAACCAATTCGGTGTTTTAACACATATAGATATTGGTATAAAATTTTTAGGTAGTTTATTCGCCATTGCAAAGTAACTTATGTAAATCATATTTGTTCCTCCTTTTATTTTTATGCATATTTAATTATAATTATTTTTTATATATTTGACTATATAGTATCATTGTGAATATGATTAATCCCTCCTTGTTAATATTCATTTAATGTGGCTTAGTGATTAAATAACTTACTCTGATTTTTATTATTTCAATACCACCTTTATATATTATAACATATTATATTATATATGTCAAATTATATTATATAAATAATTAATAAGTATATAATCATATATAATAATAATATATGCCAGTCGGCAGAATTAGGTTAGTAGGGAATGCTTACGGAATGGCTTACACCATTGCCTACACCATTGGGGGATTTTTGAGTATTTTTTATTCAAAATAATTAATAATTGATTGATATGTAAAAAGGATACATAATCATTTTCATATAGAGTATATAACTAATAAAAAATGATTATGTATCCTTTTTACATTATGTGTATTATAATATAATATTATTAAAATTATATGGTATCATTTTATACAAGCTAATCATGTGTATTCAGAATCCCTTGACCTTAAAAATGGCGTAAGCCATTCAAATGCGTAAGCATTCTCTACTAACCCTACTAACCATTTTACAATAATGAAAAATAGATTATATAGTATTTTTATATTATTATATATTATAATATATTATTAAATAGTTATACTTAATAAATAGTTATATTTAATAATATATTATAACTAACTTATATACTTAATATAATATATAATACTTGTAGTTTTAATTAAGTTCAAGTTCGCTGACGTAATAAAATAAATTATATGGGTATATCTCAATCCTGCTACGCAGTCTTTCGATATAAACACCCATATAATTTATTTTATTTTTGTCCTGAAATGTTTTTTCATTTTTATAAATAAGTACACTCAAATGCCACCTTACGGTGTCCTTTTCGTAGACGTACTTATTTATAAAAATTAAAAAAATTCCAGTTTATTCCAGTTTATTATTATTATTATAATATATAGTTATATCTTATTATTATTATTATATGTTTATTATAATATATTACATAGTTATATGAATTTATTTATTATTATAATAATATATAACTATTTAATATAACTATTTAAAGTAATTAAGATAAAAAAGATAAAAATAAAATTATAATTTATATAATATTAAAATACCCGTTTTTTTAGATAAATTGACTCAAACCTATATAAATCAATGGGTACAGAGTTTTTGAATATAAAGATACTCCTTAATATGTATTTATAATACAGAGTATCGTTATATTCAGACAATTTAGCTAATTGTGTATGAAATACAAACAATTTAAAAAATAAAAAGAAATATGAATTATTGTATTATATTATTGACAAGAAAAATAAATTGTGATATAATAATTTTAAGTTTAATAATAGACAAAGAAAAGGAGAATAAAATATGAGTGAATTATTAAAAGTGTTAAAAATAGATTTTGAAGAACAAACTGTATCGGCTAGAGAGTTGTATGAAGAAATAAATAATGGGAAAGAACGATTTAGTAAATGGTTTGACAGACAATTAAAATTTGGATTTGTAGATGGTGAAGATTTTACAAGTGTACTAAAAAGTACGGTTGTAAATAATGGTGCAAATAAACCGTTACAGGATTATAATTTATCTATTGATATGGCAAAACAAATTTGCATGGTTCAGAAAACTGATAAGGCAAGAAATATTAGGCAACAGCTTATTGATTTAGAAAAGTCATGGAATACTCCTGAACAAGTAATGGCACGAGCATTAAAAAATGGCAGATAAAACAATAAATTCATTAAAACTAGAAATTGAAGGACAAAAACCTATGGTTGCTTTTGTAAATATGGTAGTTAATGCATCTAATGCAATTGATATGGGTGAAATGGCTAAATTATGTGCTAAAGATGGAATTAAAATTGGAAGAAATAGATTATTTGAAATTTTAAGAGAAAAGGGGGTATTAATGAGTAATAATATTCCGTATCAAAGACAAATTGATAATGGCATATTTAAAGTTGTTGAAACAATAAAAAGCAATTTTTATGGTGACCAAGTATTTTGTAAAACATTAGTAACTGGAAAAGGACAAATTAAAATTGTTGAGTTGTTACGTAAAGAATTTGACAAATAATTTTTTGTGTGATATAATTAAGTCATACTTAGAAAGGAGGTATATAAGGTGAAAGATGAACTATACAGTTGGAATAAATATGATAGACAATTTAAGTCTATTGGTGATAGATTAAATTATGAAAAGTATGACGAAAGAGATTCTGAATATGATTATAATGATTGTGAAGAAACAGAAGAAGATTATTAAAATTTATTCAATATTATGTGTAAGGGGGTGAATAATTGGGTAAATATGGACTAGAGATAAAGAATATTAAAGCTGGAACTTTATATGGATATAATAATGGTGTTAGAACGAGATATGAAAGTAACCGAGCAATGTTTAATAATAGCTTGTTTAATAATTATATTTGTAAAAATGGATTGAGTGTATATAAAGATAAATCAACTAGGGATATTATTTGTTTAGATTTTGATTTCGGCTCATTCTCTTACGAAGAAGAAAAAGATAGATTAGAAGAAAAATTAAATTATGCTGATGATGAATCTAAACAACGTATTATAGATTTATTAGAAAAGATTGATATAAACAAAGATAAATATATTAAAAAGTCAAAAGAAGAAATTCGAGATGATTATTACGAAAATGGTGTGACAATAAGATATCAACAAAAAGACAAATTGGAAAATATTGTAAAAGAAGATGATATTGATTATAAAATGTTATATCGTAGTCCTGCTAAGGCAAAATTAGGGCAAGCAATTTTTATTAATAAAAAATTATATAATAAGGCTTATAATTGGCTTACTATGGGATTAGGAAATAAAATGCCAAAGGATAATGCAAAAATTGTGGAAATGTCGGCATATGCACCTTTAACAACTAGTACCATTGTTGATACAATTCATATTCCGATTGAAGATATTGTAATATTAAAAGACCAAGAATCAATATTCAAAACTTTAGCGAATGTTGTAAAAGCTGAAATTGTAAATGGTAATAAAAAATGTGTTGTGGCGAAAGAAGAAACAAGTGTTGTAAATACAATGTGGGACGGAATGGCTTTGATTGAAGAATCTTATATTCCAAAAAATATTGAAATGAATGGAATGCTTTTAGTTCGTAATCATTTTTTTAAGTCATGTGGAGTTAAGTCTAAAATACAATTATTCTTAAGAGATTGGTGTCGCAATAATAACATTGATTTTGATACATTTGAAATTGAGGATATGTTCGGAATTAAACATAAGGCAAAAGATATTAAAATGGTTACCACGGATAATTCAATTAAGTGGAAAAAGTTTTCTAATTTAATGGGAAATAATGATTTAGAAGCATATCAGTATTGGTGTAATAAAATTAACGAGGACGGAAGTATTTTTGGAATTGTTAAAACAGACCATTCAAGTAAAATGGGGAATAGTCAACAAATGAGTTATCAGATGGTTAATACTTTGCCTTGCACATTTGAAGAAGTCGGTGATATTGCCAAACAAAGTATTGATTATGTGGAATTAATTAAATCAGATGATGATGAATTTGAAAAGTTTCTTAGAGATAATAAAAACGAAATCAACCACTATGAAATGTTAGCAGATTTATATAAGCAAAATAAATTATTTGCAAAATGTGAATGGTTCAGAGTTGAAAAAAAGAAAATAATTTTTGCTTACGTGGAAAGGTTAAGAAAAGGGAAAATATTTGTAAGAGGGGATAATTTAACAATTTTTGGGAATCCATATGGTTTGTTATTACATTGTGTCGGGGAAAATTATGAAAATGATAAAACTTTACAACAAGAAAATGATTGTATACAGTGTTATACTAAACAGTTTAAAGATGGTGAATATTTAAGTGCATTTAGAAATCCACATAATTCCCCTAATAATATTGCCTATTTACATAATGTTTATTCTGATGAAATGGAAAAATATTTTTCTTTCAGTGATAATATTATAGCTGTAAATTGTATCCATACGGATATACAAGATAGGGCAAACTCAATGGATTTTGATAGTGATTTTATGTTTGTTACGAACCAAAAAACAACAGTAAAATGTGCAAAGGAGTGCTATAAAGATTATCCAACTATTGTAAATGCTTTAAAAGAAAGTGGTGTGACTTATCATAATACTAAAAAATCTTATTCAGATATGGATAATAAATTTTCAAATTCTAGGATAGGAATAGGAGTTTCAAGTAATCAGGCACAATTGGCATTAACTTATTATTGGACTGAATTAAGCAAACAAAACCCAAATAAAGAAATTTTGAAAGAGTTAAACGATAATTTTGTAATTTTGTCAGTTTTAGCACAAGTGATTATTGATGGGTGTAAAAGAGAATATGAAATTGATGCATTAAAAGAAATTGAAAGAATACAAAATATGAGATGTATGCAGATTAAAAAAACTACAAAATTAAAATGCGGAAAATCAAAAACGATAAATTATAATTTACCAAACTTTATGAAATACACGAAAGAAATTAAATATACAAAAAATGGAAAAGATATCGAGATAGAAAAAATTCAATCTGATAAAAAGAGGATAACCGATAGAATAAATCCTAGTTTAATATGTCCTATGAATTATTTAGAAAAACATTTGGATTCAATTAAGCAGATGGATAAAACAGATTGTTTAGAAACGAAAGATTTTTTTATTAAAATGAGTGGTGATGGGAATAGGAGACAAATATCAAATATAGTGCGTTTAATAAATGAATATGATAGTGCTACAAAACACCTTATTATTTCCGATAAAATGATTGAAGGAGAAATAGTCGGGAAAACGGAAGAATTAATTAACGAGGTTTCTAAAATAAAAATAGGGAATATTATTACTATTAATAGATTAATTGAAACCGCTTTAAATTTAGAATTAAAAAATAATAGTGGCAAAAATAACTCAAAGTATTGCCGAAAATTATTGAACATTTTATACCGAACAAACAAAGAAAAGTTCTTAATTTGTTTTAAAATAGGCGAAAATTGACCAAAAACTGCACGGTAACTCAACCTCAAAAACCCTGTAACCCTTGCTACTACTAGGTTTGCGAGCAAAAAGTATCGTCCCTAATAAGGGAGAGAAAGCAAAAATTTTGTTAGTATCACCATTCGCTATTGCCGATGCGATAAATAAATAAGGAATTGCAATCAAGATAGCCCGACCATAGGCTTTGTATGTGGTCTATATATAAATAATAAAATGAAAGGAATGATATAATTGGCAAGACCAAGTTATGATAGAAGAAATAGAAAGCAAACACAAGAGTTGATTGGTGAAAGAGATTTATATCGTGCGATTAAACAACATAAAGAAGTCGCAGACTATAATCTTACCATGGAACAAATTAGAGGTGTTTTTAGAGCATATGCCGACATTGTACATAGAGGTTTAATTAATAGTATTAGAATTACTTTACCATATATGGGAGAATTTTTCAAAGCAAAGCAAGAAGGATTTAAAGGTGGTATGATAAAAATTCCAGATAAAGGAATGGAGTTTAAAAAAGGGTGTACATTTCATGAAGAATATTTTCCACCAACACCAGATTATGGCATTATGAGATTTGAAGTAAGAAAATCTTTACAAGAAAAATTTAAAGAGGAAACGGTATTTAAATAATGGGAAAAGCAATGTCTGATAAAGATTTTAATGATATTATTGCTATTAAATGTGGAATATCTTCTATTACAGTAAAAAGAGTATGGAATAATATAAAAAAATTAATTGTATCAGAGTTACAAAATAACTCGTACATAAGAATAGAAAATTTTGGAAAATTTGAACTTATTAAAAAAGGAGGGAAAGATGAATGGTTTGAAAATCAGATGGGAATACAAGAACAGCGCTATGTTGAGCCATTTGATTTTGTAGAGTTTAGTCCAAGTGCAAATTTTATAAACTCTGTAAATAATGGACTTGTTGATTCATGGTCTAAATATAGATTTGAAAATGATGAATTAACTACTTATGATAAAATTTTATTAGATATAGAAACAGACCTCACTGTAGATGAAGTATTATTTGATTTATTAAATAAGAAAAAAAAAAGACAAATAAAAGAAGCTACTAGGAATAAACTTTATCAACAAGGGCAAAATTTAGGAAAAACAGAATTGACAAAAGGTAAACCGATTAGATGTGTTACGAATGGAGTTGAATATAAATCTGTTTATAGTGCATCTCAAGCTTTAAATATTAGAGCGATTAAAATGTATCAAAATTTTAATAAAGGTATTTTTTTAATAGATGGGTATGAGTTTGAATTTATCAATGAAATAGAGGAGAAAAATAGTAATGACGAATTGTGATAAAGAATTTTTAACAATTGACAAAACAGGTGTTCTCGATGAAAATGAAAACGGAGAATTAATATTGTATATTGAATTGAAAGATGTTAGAAAAGAATACAATGTTGTGGAACTATTAAAAAGAATGTTAGGTTCAACGGTTCAGATTAAATCTGTAAATGAGGGATAATCCATGACAGATTATAAAAAATTTGAAAATGAAAGTGATGAAGAACTAATTTACCGAATTTGTTCAGAAAAGGATATTATCGGTTCATGGCAAGATGTGGGTGATATTTTAAAGAGGTTCAAAGCAGAAATCCTCTAGGTCTTTAGCCTATATAAGAAAGAGTTACCAAAACATTATTGGACAGAGAATACTTTCTTTACAGATGGATATTTTGTATTAACAATTGGAGAAGTAAGTAGTAAAATGTTGAAAAGTATATAGAAAATCAAGGATAAAAGAGAAAATTAATAGCTAGGAAGGAAGTGATTGCAGATGCTAATAGCATATAAATACAGATTATATCCAAATAAGTCTCAACAAGAATATTTCTCAAAGTGTTTCGGTTGTGTGCGTTTCATCTATAATCATATGCTTTCAGATAAGATTGACTATTATAAAGAAACAAAACAAAAACTCAATAACACACCTGCTCAATATAAAAAGGATTTTGAGTGGTTAAAAGAAGTAGATTCTCTCGCTCTTGCAAATACACAGATGAATTTACAAACTGCTTATAATAATTTCTTCAAACGTCCAGATGTGGGATTTCCGAAATTTAAAAGTAAGAAGAATAATCATTTGTCTTACACTACGAATAATCAAGGTGGGAATATCTATGTTTCAGACAGGTACATAAAACTTCCTAAAATTGGATTAGTTAAAGTTAAGAAACACAGAGATTTCAATGGTATTATCAAGTCTGTAACTGTTTCTAAGAATCCATCTGGTAAATATTTTGTATCAGTTCTAGTAGACCAAGAAGAAAAAGTGAAACTGCCTACTACTGATTCTAAAATTGGAATTGATTTAGGAATTAAAGAGTTCTGCATAACCTCCAATGGAGAAATGATTAAGAACCAAAAGTATCTTCGTAAATCTGAAAAGAGATTAAGTAAGTCGCAAAAGGATTTGTCTCGTGCAGTAAAAGGAAGTAATAACAGAAATAAAGCAAGAATTAAAATTGCTAAAAAGCACGAAAAGATTGTGAATCAACGCAAAGATTTCTTAAACAAATTGTCTATAAGTATGATTCGTGAGAACCAAACAATTGCCTTAGAGACATTAAAAGTTAAGAATATGATGAGTAATCATAAACTAGCAAAATCTATAGCAGATGTATCTTGGAGTGAGTTTGTTCGGCAATTAGAGTACAAATCTAAATGGTATGGGCGAGAAATCGTAAAAATTGATACATGGTATCCAAGTTCACAAATTTGTTCTAACTGTGGGCATAAAGATGGGAAAAAAGCATTGTCGATTAGAGAATGGACTTGCTCTAAATGTGGCACACATCACGAAAGAGATATAAACGCTGCAATAAATATATTAAACGAAGGACTAAGGCAACTTATAGACTAAGGAGTAAGTAAGAAGTGTTGGAGCAACACGGATAGCCTGTGTAAACTTGTGCAGTTATGCATATTGAGCAGGAAACAAGCAAGTCTTTAGCTTGGTTGCGGTTCACATTAAATATTTCAGCCCTAATTGGTTAAAGGTTAAACCCAATGGTTATTGAATAGCACTTATCCACAATTAAAATAAATAGTGCTATAAACCACACGTTTTTACAGTATTGTGTGTTAAAAAATTAAAATTTACTGTTTGATTAAGTCTTTTACTGATGACAAAGGAAGAGTGAGATATCAATCCTAGTAAAATGATGGGATAGGATATCAAGATTTGTGGAGTTGGCTAAAGGATAAGTACCAATTGTCAAAAATCCTTATAATGGGAATTAGTATAATGGTAGTACACCACCTTTTGACGGTGATAGTAGCGGTTCAAATCCACTATTCCTAGCTAAATAAAAGAAAGGACAAATAATATGAATCAGGTATATCAAAATGGAAATTTTAAAATATATCATTCAAAAAACGGATATATTGTACATAATAGCGAAATGAAAAATTTTGCTCACTCTCATATTAAAAATTTTTCAGCTTGTAAAATGCTTATTAGTCTATCTTTGATGAAAAAAGTTCCTAATAACTTAAATGAATATTTTTTAATTAGTTTATTAAAAATAAATGATAATAAAGAATATTCACAAAAAATAAAAGAATTGTTATTGTCAAGAAGTAATAAAAAAAAGAAAAATATTATAGTTCTAAGAAAGGAAGAATAAATTAGTGACCTCAAGTGAAATAAAAAGTTTCATACAAGTTAGAAAAGGTGAATTATGTAGTGACGAAATTTTAAGTATAATAGATATAAAAAAGAATCCTCAAATAAATCATATTATTTATGAAAATAATAAATATACAATGTGGGATTATGAAGGAAATGAATTTAATTTTATGTTTCGTAATTGGTAAAATTTAAAGTAAAAAAGTTTGTCAGATAATTAGTTTAACTTTTATATTATTTAATAAGGATATAGCCTATAATATATCCTTATTTTTTTTAATATAAAAGTTAAAAAATATCCTTTATACTTTAGAAAAAGTGATTGTATTTTAAAAAAAATAAACGTTTTTAAAGAATTTATTGTTTTTACTTGTAAATATAGAAAGAAAATTTATTTTCATAAAACATGATACATTACAAAAATGCAAACCAAAGTATAAAAATTTATCATATAGTAAGACATTTATAATAAAAAAAAGAGTTGTATGAATTATAAGAGAATTTATTATATGAATTATGGTATTAGGATTATTAAAATCTTGGAATTTAGCATGTTATGTAGAAACAAGGATAAGGAGTGATATTTATCGAAGAACAAAAAATAACTAAAGAAGGAGTTAGGATAAAAAAAGAGAGAGTTTCTCATTGTATTGATTGTATGAGAGATTATCCCATAAGTAATTTTTATCCATCAAAAGGTTTTTTTTTAGGAAATGCAAAAGTAATACCTTATTGTAAAAGTTGTTGTGAACAAATATTGAGAGAAAATTTAAAACGTTGTGGTACTTTAGAATCTGCATTATGGATAACTTGTTCTAAATTAGATGTGCCCTTTATAAAACGCGTCTTTGAATCAACTGTTAAATATAAAAATAATTATCAAGAAACAAGTGGAAAAGATGATTCAGACTATAATATTTTTGGTTATTACTATATGTTTTTATGGGGAACTAAAAGTATGCAAAAGAAAGGGGAAGAATGGAATGATTTTAAAGCTACTGATGTTGCCATGGGAGAAATACAAGTTTTAAAAAAAAGTGAAGATGCTTTAAAATTAGAAATGGAAAAGTTTTCTCTTGATTGGGGTCATCGAGCAGATATTGAAGATTATCAATATTTAGAATATGAATTTGATAGATTGACAAAAGATAAACCATTAAAACCACAAGAAGAAACATTATATAGAAAACTTTGTATTATTGAATTAGTAATGCGTAAAAAAGAGGAAACAAATGAATCTACCAATGTAGAGCAATCTCAAATGTTAAATTTAATGAAAACTTTAAAAATAGATAATTTTTCAGAAGATAAGGACTTGTCTTTAGTAGAGAGAATGTTAGAAAATCAAATAGCAATTATTGAAAAAGAAAAACCATGTTTTCATTATAAAGATTTAAAAAAAAATGCTGATTTTGTAGGAAGAGGGAGATATTGGGAAGACCACGTTATTAGACCTCTAAGAAATTTATTATGTAATACTAAAGAATATAAAATAAAAAGAGATAACCAAGAGGAAATATGATATGGTTACTTTAAAAGAATTAATTGAAGCTAGACGAAAAAAAGAAAATAAACGTAAAAAACCCTTAACGAAAGAACAACATGAAGAACAAATCATTGATTGGTGTGATTTTTATAGGAAAAACTGGGATATTTATGCAGAACAAGATTTAGGAATAACAGCTCTTCACCCATTTCAAAGTATTGTATTATATTTAGCTGGAATATCACAAGTGTTTTATTTTATGTGTAGCAGAGGAATGTCAAAATCGTTCCTATCTGCTTTAATTTCTTTTATTATATGTTTATTATATCCAAATTCAGAAATAGTAATAACAGCAACAACCATGAAAACAGCAAAAAAAATGGTTAAAAATAAAATGCAAAAAGAATTATGTGGAGATTATTCACCTAAATTAAAATATCTATATGAACATGATTTAATACATTTTACGATAGGTGATGAAGATATAAGAGTTGATTTTAAAATGAATAATTCATGGATATTAGTTTTACCGGAAACAGATAGTTCAAGAGGTGAACGTGTAACTGGTCTTATATTTGAAGAATATCGACAATCAAAACCAAGTATTGTAAATTCAGTGTTTATCCCAATGAGAAGAGCGAGAAGAGCCGCATATCTATTTAAAGAAGAATTTAAAGAAGATAAAAGACTAATTGAAAATGCGCGGATTATTTATCTTACATCAACAGGTTATAAATTTGAACATTTTTGGGAAACTTGGAAAACAGTAATAGATAAAATGTTTGACAAAAATAGTAAAACAAAATATATTGGATTTGCGGGTGACATTGTTACATCAGTGTATCATAATCTAGTCACAGAAGAGGACTTTGAATTAGTAAAGAATGACCAATCCATTTCTGAAATGGAAATAGAAATGGAATATTATAATGTTCCACAAGGCGAAATAGAAGGTTCTTATTATTCTATGAAACAGTTTAAAGACAATAGTGTTATAGAAAATGGATTTATTCCCCCTACGTATGAAGAATTTGTAGAAAAATATGACAGAGGAAATATTCCGTATTTTAGGGAAAAAAAAGATGATGAAATAAGAATTATTTATGTTGATTTTGCATTTTCAGATACTGTAATAAAGAATCAAGATAATGATAATACTGTAATTGGTTGTATGAGTGGATATCCAAACGAAGAAAGAGTAAGAATATTAAGAAATGTGGACTATATGGAAACATACAGTGGAGGAGATAAAGAGAAGTCTTTAAAGAGGATTAGAGAATTATTCTATCTTTATTGTGCTGATTATTTTATTTATGATAACTTAAACGGAGGGCAGGATAGATTTGTTGATTTATCTAAGCCATATTATCATGAAGAACTAGGTATTGAAATGAATGGATTTGGTATAAGTACTGAAACTAATATTACAGATGGTTTCTGTGAAGAAAATAAAGTTGCTAATTTATCAAATGGAGTGATAGATTCTAATTCAATACCAGTGTCAATTCCAGTTGTAGGGAGTTCAGAGCGAAATAATAATTATCATATTGTCATGAAAAATTCATTGAAAAATAATACAATTCGATTTCTTATGGACGAAATAGAATTAAAGAAAAAATTATTAAATGATAAAGAATTTATGTTTATGGATAGTTATTCAAAATCTAGGAGATTAATTGGACATGTTCAAATAGACTTAATGATTAATGAAGCCATAAAATTAGAAAAAAAAATAGTTAAGGGTTATATTAAATTAGAAGAACCTAGGACTGGAACAAAAGATAGAATAGTTGCCACTGAATATGGTAATTATTTTTTCTATTTAAAAGAGTTAGAAATGGTAAAAAAAGAACAAGAAAATACAACGGATTTAGAAGATATACAATTAGTATATTAAAAAATGAGAAAGGAGGAAAAATTTTGGAAGAAAAAGAAATAAATAAAATGTCAGAGCAAGAAGTTATTGATGTGGTATCAATGGCAAATAATATATATTCAAATTATACAAATGGTAATTTTTTTGGCTTATTTACTCCAGATTTATTAAACCAAAATTTGAACTCTTTAAATAATAATCCATCTATTCCAACTAAAATAACTTTGAATAATGCCCTAAAGAATTATAAGTATCAAGCAAATGAACTAAAAGCATTTTCTGAATATGCGGAAGTTTATGATTCTTTGTTCGGTAAAATATTAAATTATTATGCAAATTTACTTTCTTTTGATTTACATATCACTTGCAAAAATGCTTATCTAGGTGAATTAGATTATCAAAGTGAAGAATTTAAAAAAGATAAAAAAATAGTATATAAATTTTTAGATAATTTTAATGATAAAGATGAATTTTTAAAAGTAGTAAAGGAATTAATTAGGAGTGAAATTTATTATACATGGTTTAGAGATTCACAAGGAACATTTGAAAATACTGGTAATATTGAAATTGAATCCATTAAAAAACTATCTTCATACACTCTCCAAATTATGCCACAAGATAGATGTAAAGTAACAGGAATGTGGGAAAATGGGTTATTATATGATTTTGATATGACATATTTTTTAATGGCTGGTGTTGATATAAATTCTTATGACCCATGTTTTAAAAAATATTTTGCAAATACTTTTGGCGATAATGTAACACCAAAATACAATCCGACTTCTAGCTTGAACAATAGAAATGGTACGTATGCTATGTGGACACAAACAAGTCCTGATGATTCTGCATGGGCATTTAAGTTTGATATGTCAAATATGAATGCTGCCCCTTTTCTTTCTAGTATGATTAAACAAGTTTTATCAACTGATGAAGTTGCAAAATTACAAATTGATTCAAATATGTTATCTGCTAGAGGTATTTTAGCTGGTCAAATTCCAATGTTGGATAAACAAAAAAGCGGACAAACAAAAAATGCTATGGCATGGGAAACAAAAACTTTGGAAAAATTCATGCGATTAGTAAAAATGGGATTAACAAATAATTTAAACGCTGTTGCAATGCCAACAGAAACAAATGATTTTTATCAATTTGAAAACAAGAATCCTGATATGCTTGGCAAACAAATGAAGATTTTTAGTGGAAATGGTGTAAGCGCTAGTAGATTGATTTATAGTGAAGATAAAATGAGTGAAGCAGAAATTCAAAATGCAATTGTAACAGATTATAATTTAATGAAACGATTATATCCTCAATTTGAAAAGTTTTTAGGATTTTTTATTAATAAAAAAACTAGAAAATATAAATTTGATTTTCATTATGACGGTTGTACTTATCCATTCATGAGAGAAAAAGCAAATAAAGCCTTGTTTGATTTAGCTGATAGAGGTATGGTATTAGATTCTAGTATATATTCAAAATGTGTTGATATGAAACCACAAGAATTTGATAGAGCATTAGAAGAAGGTAAATATAGTAAATGGACTGAAAACTTATTATCTCAACTTTTAAGTATTCACACACAAAGTGGAAAAGAAGAAACTGTTGGTGCACCTAAGAAAGAGAGCAGTGATTTAAAAGAGAGTGGTAGTGTTGCTAGGGAATATGATTAAATTATAGAGAGGGAGTGATTTATTAAATGTTAATTAGTAACGAAACAAGCGAAGCATTAGACATTTTGTATAACCAATACTTCAACTTAAATTCATTATGTGATAATGCTGTTAGTTTTATGTTAAATAAATGGGCAATGGTGCAAGCAAATGATGTTATTCATCATAAATTATGTCATTGGTATCCGTTGGGCGCTGATGAAATTTCTGAAATCAAAGATAATTATGATTTGAAGTCAATTCGTTCAGAACTACCAAAACATTCAGAAGAATATACTGATTTAAGGGAATTATTCGATAGAATTTACATTGAACATGAAAGAACTTATGAAATGATTAAAATGGTAAACAAAATAGCAATAGATAATAATGACTTAAATGTACAGTATGCATTAGTTAAAGTGGTAAAGCATTTTAATATTATTATCGGGCAAATAATTACTCTTATGAATAAAGCATATCAAATGCCAACCGATTTTGATACATTTGATAGGCATATTTCAAGTTGGGGTATTATCGGTTTAGACAATTGCAAGGAGTGTGATTAAATGGTAATTCGGGCAACTCCTAAAGATACCTCAAATTATGTAATAGCTGATTCTGAATTAGCTGATATACTACAACGAAATGGATTCCACCCAAAATACATGGATATGGAATATTTGTACTTTGTGAGAACAATAGAAATTGAAAAATTCATGATGGGTGGTGAAAAATAATTGAAAGATGTTAAAAAATTTAGTATTGATATAATTAATGATATTCCTGACAACGAAGATTTAGAATTTTCCATCGTTCGTATCAATGGTTTGTCTTGTGGTTATAATTCTCATGAGATGGAAATTTCAGAAGAGATTTTAAGAAGAGATGCTCAAAGTGTTTTAGGAAAGCCAATTGTTGTTAAATTAGAAAAAAACTGGATTGGGAAATTAGATGCTACTGACCATAATAAAGGTGAAATTGTTGTCGGATATGTTCCAAAAGATGCTGAAATTAGATTTGTAGAAAGTGATAACGGAATATTTTGGCAAGTTGATGGAGTAATATTCAAACTTTATAGCAATGGAATGATTGATGTATTTCGTAGAGATGGGAAAAAATATGTGTCGGCTGAATTTACATGTACCTATGAAGATGAAGAAGAATCTATTATAAAATCCTATAATATTTGTGGCATAACGATTTTAGGAAGTGGAATAAATCCATCTTGTATTGGTGCTGATGCTGAAATAATTAAATTTTCTGAAAAAAAAGCAGAAGAGTTCTATCATAAAAATAGCTCTATTATTGAATTGAGAAAGTTTGCCGAAATTTCAAAAGAGGGTAAAACATACAAAGTCAATAAAACAGAATTAAAAACAACTCCATGGAGTGAAATTGATAAAACAAAATTAAGAAATACAATTATGAAAGCTAAGAATAAAGCAAAATTAGTAAAAGATGTATATGCATTAGTTGAGGAAGATTGGGAAGATAAACCTAGCAAATCTTTAAAATATCCAATAATGCAATTAATTGACGATACTTTTTATTATAACGAAAATGGACTAAGTTCTGCTCTAGGTTATGCTAAGGCTGAAAATGAAACAGAAGTTATAAGTAAAGTTGAAAAAATATATAAAAGTTTGAACATAAATAGTGAGGAGGAAAGCAATAAAATGGTAGAAAACAAAGATTCAAAAATCAAAGAAGATAAGAATGAAACTCCAAAAGAAGAGATTGCTGAAAAAGATAAGCTCAAAAACGAAAAATTATCAGACGATGATGATGATGAAACTGGTGATAATGATGAGGAAGAACCCGAAGATGAAAAGAAAGAAAAATTATCGTCTGATGCAAATGTAGATTCAAGTGCTTATGCCGAAATGTTAGAGATTGAAGCAAAAAAGAACGAAGTATTAGCAAAACAGCTTGAAGATAAAGACAATGTGATTATGAAATATGAAACAGAATTGTCTAGTTTAAGAAAGTTTAAAGACGATACCGAGGAAGAATTAAAAATGGCAGAAGTTACTAGTATGTTGTCAAAGGCAAAAGGTAAAATGGAAGAATCTGAATATGCTAAATGTGAAAAAGAGGGAAAAGAATGTAAATTTTCTAAGATTGATGCATGGAAGAATATGGTTTTTGCAAAAATTGGACAGACAACTCTAAAATTCAGTTCAAATGAATCAAAAGAAACTCATATGAGAATGAACTTATTCCAAGATGAATCAAAAGATAATGAAAGTCTTTGGAATTAATAATAATAAAAAATAAAAGGAGATGTAAAAAATTATGGCAAATACAGTAATGATTACAACAAGATGCGCAAATGAAAATGTAGATTCTTACAATAGAAAGGCAAAATCAGTAACTGATGTAATGAACGGAGCACCATTAACACTAACTTTCCCAAAAATCAGAGGAGATGAGGTTTTTACTGCAACCACTGCCGCCGCTGGTGCTAAAAACGTGTACTTAGCTTATTCACCAGAAGTGAATAAATTAGTAGTTGGACAAGTATGGGGTGGGGAAGACCCAAGAAATTTCACAAATTTGAAAGAAATTCCGTTTGATTGCTTTAAGCCACAAGTAGGAGATATTATTCAAGTA
Source organism: Bacilli bacterium (assembly GCA_036653735.1). Classification (GTDB taxonomy): domain Bacteria; phylum Bacillota_I; class Bacilli_A; order RF39; family UBA660; genus CAVCAD01. The sequence continues at coordinate 39,298 of JAVVTI010000001.1, forward strand.
AGCAAAGAGTTCTTTATTAGTGCTAAAGACCCTGATACCGTAACAAATTCTACAGTTGTTGAGTTAGTTTCGGGAGGATTTGAAAGCAAAGTATCTGCTACGGCTAGTTATGGTGGTATTAGCTTTAATATTGGAAGAAAAGAACCAATTGTAATTGCAAGTAAAAATGTTCTTACAAATGAACAAAATGACGCTTATTTACTTGAATGTACTCAAAACTAATTAGAAAAGGAGAGAATAAAAATGATAAAATTACCTATGAACGTAATTAATTTTTCGGGTGGGGAGACAAAACCATACGAACAAATGAAAGATTACTTTTTTCACTATATGAGTGAAGTTGCTAATAAAAATTTAGGAACTTATGAAAAGGGAGTATCTCTTTCTACCAAAGAGGACAATATGAATACTGTTTTATTGTCTGAAATTAACAGAATTTCTGGACAAACTATGCCAGAGGGAGTATCTTTTGAAGCATGGTCTAAAAATCCAATGATTGTATGGGCATCTTTTCAGACCGTAGGAATGATGATTGACGCAATTTTGCCAGAAACAATTATTCGGTCTATTGGAATTTATACTGATTTAAAACCAGTAGATTATGGCGAAACCGCTACATTTGATATTATGCCGAACTCTTTATTTACAGTTTCAAAATCCTCTAATGCACAGAGAACTGCATTTAGACAGAAACAATTTAAGACTTCTGCAACTCTTACACCAGAAAATCATGCTATGACGGTTATGGTTTCTTTGTATAAAGTATTGAGTAAAAAGGAATCTTTAGCTGAATTTGTAAGAAAAGCCGTAATCAGTATGGAAACAGAAATGACAAAAGATGCTTATGGTGCTTTGACCACTCTTGTTTCAAACGCATCTTTCCCTAAAGAACTACAGAAAACTGGATATACACAAGATGCTTTATTGAATCTTTGCGAAATCACAACTTCGTATAATCAAGGTCAAAAAGCAACTATTGTTGGAACAACAACTGCTGTAAGTAAGGTTCTACCGTCTGCAGCAAATGGCTATAGAATTGTTACTCAATCTGAAAATATGGGCATTCAGCTAATCAAGAATTTCTTTGATTATGATATCCTTGTATTACCACAGGTTGCAACAGGTATTAATTATGGTCTAGCACTTGATGATACTAAACTTTATACTATTTCTACCTCTACGGATAAAATTATTAAGGGCGCATTAGAGGGCAATTCTATTACAAATACTAATGATTTCTATGATAATGCTGATTTAACATCTAACGCAACAATTAACAAGAGATGGAAATTTGAAGCAATTAGTAACTCTAAAATGGGTGTCATGAAATTACAGTAAGTTACTTTTTCAGGGGAATCTAAAAAGGTTTCCCCTGATTACATAAATTGAAAGGAATCTAAAATAAAAAATGGAAGAAACAGTAAAAACAGTAAAAACAAAGAAAACCGTACCAAAAGAAAAAGAAGTTGCAAAAACAGATGACCTCAATAGTGATAAGATTAAAAAATTGGAAAAGCAACTTGCCGATTTGATGACACAACTCTCTCAACCAAATGTTGAACCATCAAAAATTGAAAAGCATAATTCAGACGATGAAATTACTATTATTAGTCAGTGTTTAGGAGAGTTGAATTTAATTTTTGGTGATATTAAATCTCCTAATAACGACCACATTACATTGGAAAATTTTGGTGATATGGAGGTTATTTCTTTCGCTGAATTAAAAGATATTGTAAAATATAATAAGTCTTTTGTAGAAAAAGGATATTTTTATATTGTAGATGAATTGGCAGTAAAACAGTTAAGGCTTGAAAGATATTATAATAGATTGTTGAGTGTAGAAGATATGTCAAATTTATTTAACAATGACGCAAAATCAACTATTGAACTTTATAAATTAGCAAATGATGGACAAAAAGAAATTATTATTGACCTTATTTCAAATAGGATTTTAAACAAAGAAAAACTAGACGCAAATGTATTGGTTGAATTAGGGAAATTAAGTGGAAAAGACTTAATGAAAATGATTGAAGATTATTCAGAATAATACTTAAAGGGTTTAGTTCAAAATTCTCGTGTCTTTAGTTATACGAGGTTAATAGGAGGGGAAATAGTGGGAACTGATTTTGAAGAAATATATAATCTTGCTTTAATTACAATTCGTGATTATAAGATTGATAAGTGGGCGACTACGGATTATAACATATTTTTAAATCATATGCAAGGAATTTTAATTCGTTCAATCCCAAGATTTACAGGATGTTTGAAAAGTTTGAACTATAAATTAGATGTTGTGGTAGTTATAGAGGGCATTCCCACTATTAAATCTTTTTTTGACAATGAACTAACAAATTTAGAAAAATCAATTTTGGCTGATTCAATGGTCAATACGTGGTTTTTTGCTGATATCAATGATATTACAGAAATAAATTTAAGTTTACAAGGCAGGGATAAAAAAACTCATAGTGAAAGTTCAAATTTAAAAGAAAAATCAGAATATTATGATAGATTGAATGAAAGACTTTCACAGAGTATCAATGATTACCAATTAGAGGGGGATAATTTTGATGTTATCTTTGGCATCTAATTATTTTTGGTGAATATATGAATTGGTATAAAAATTACTTAGGACATTTTGCTCAAACTCCTGATGAAAAATATCGTGATGGAACACAAGCTTTTATTGATTCTACTTGGGAAGATACTACGCTGATAAAAAATATAGAGGAAGAAACTTTTATAGGTTCTAATATGTATGTATCATTGCAAGTTCTTAAAAACAGTATTAGTGAATTTTTTGTAAATACTACAAAAGATGCAAAAGATTTTAGGAGAATTATGTTTAAAGAAGTTTATCATAAAAGTGGTAGAGGAATAAAATATAGATTTGATAATAATTATTGGTTAGTTTATGAAGAAACCACTGAGGAAGAGCCTTATCCTGAAATCAGTGTGAGGAGATGTAACAATATTGCAAAATGGATTGATAAAAAAAATGGGAATATTATTGAAGAACCTTGTATTTTAGATTATACTTTATCAAGTCCCAATGTTCAAGTCACAAAAGATGTAAGTGTAGCTAATTCTAAAGTCACATTGATATTACAGGGAAATGAAAATACACATAAGTTAAGGAAAAATCAGAGATTTATTTTTAATGGTGTACCGTATTCTTTTAAATCATACAATAATTATATGCAAAATGATTATGTAACAAAAAATGTTCCTTTATTATTTTTAGATTGTTATTTAGACACAGAACAACCTAGTGATGATTTAATAGACAATATTGCAAATCGGTTTGATTACAAATATTCTATTTTAATCAATCAAGGAAATATTGAACAAATAACCGGATTTAAAGGAAAACTAACAAGCACTGTATTATTTAATGGAGAAATTGTTAAGGAGATAGGTATTAAATGGTCTACAAGTGATTCTAAGACAGTTAGTATAGATAGTCAGGGGAATTATCACCTATTAGGTTTAAGTGGTTCTATAGCTGTATTAAGAGCCTATATAGACGGCAATGAAAATGTATTCAGTGAAATAACAGTAAACATAATTGAAACGGTAATTGCCGATAAAATTTTAATTATCACTCCTAAAATTACAGAATTATTACAGTATGAAACGATTACAATTAATGGTGATATATATAGTAATGGAATAAAAGAACCCGATATTGTTACTTGTACCGCAAATTGGGAAAATAATAATTACACTCTAACTCTTATTGATAAAAATGAATGGGATTTAACTAATAACAATATGACAAAATTGCCACTAGAACTAACTTTTACCAATGGTGTATTGATTGAAAAAATGACAATTAAATTAAAATCAGCATAAGGAGATTATATGGGAAGAATGATAGCAAATGATTTTACAAATACACCATATGTTCCTTATAATATTTTTATTTATTTATTAGAAAACAATGAAAACATATGGAAAATATTAAAATATAATACAGTAGACTGTTTGTCTAAGCCTAATTTAACAAAACGAGAAAAATCAAAATTGTTATGGAGAGGAGAAGCACAAGAAACAGATTATAAAGTATTTTTAAAACCTTTAGTTGGTGATGAAATGATTGCAGATACAACACAAATGAGAATAAATAAAGTAGAAATGAATCCTACTAATTTATATTTATCAATTAATACTTACGAGTTTATGTTTTTAATTGGCAAAAGTATTGCGATGATAGAATATAATGATATCCCTTGTCCTCGTATTGATGTATTAGAAACAGAAATATTAAAAACATTAAACGGTGTTTATGAAATTGGAACAGCTGGTACATTTCAATTTAATAATGAAATGTCAAGGAATTGTCGAGCAAGATTAAATATTAATAATGGCAAGAATTACTTTGGCGGAGTTTTATATTTAAGTGGTAAATGGGGAAATTTGAATTGGAGAGAAGAATGTGGATAAAAAAGAAATAAAATTATATGAGTTATCATATTTTCAGAATGGATATGATGTTCCATACTCTTTAACAAAAGGAGGAAATATTTTAATTAAACCAATTTTAGTTAAAGACTATCCTGTATATGAATTTTCCCATACCGTTCTAAACATAAAAAAAAATGATACTGATAATATTGAAATAATTCAAATGTCTTATTTAGAATTTTTAATAAATGAAATCTTAAATGGAAAAGAAGATTATTCAATTCAACTTTCAACTATATTTGATTTGTGTTTAGACGAAAAAAAAATAAAAATAGGAATGGACAAAGGAAAAAAATGTTTAATAATCTGTGATGAAAAAGATAATATAAAAATGGTTATTCATAAAAAAGAATTTGATGATATTAGAAAAATTATTCTATACCAAAATGATATAAAATATGATGATAGAGAAATATCTTCTGAAATAATTAAAATAACAAATGAATATTATTCAATTAAATATAAAAATACAGAAATACCATCATTAGAAAAAAGAAAAGCCTTTGTTTCTAGCAAAACAGGCATATCTCTTAAAGAAATAAATGATATGAATTATCGGTTCTTTGATTTAGTGTATGATTCTAGTGTTAACAGTGAATTGTATTTTGCTCAAAAAATAATTCAAGCTAGTCCAAAATATGACATTGGAAAAGATGTTAGTTACCCTTTATATACAAAAGAAAGGGATAAATATGAAGTAGCCTTCATAGATGAAAGTACTTATAAAGGTAAAGTAAGTACTATAAATTAACATATAAAAGTGTAAAAATTTAAGCAGAAACAGAACAAAAATAACCGTAAATAACAAAAAATGGAGGAATAAAATATGTCAAAAAGAGTTCTAGCAGGTGTTGCCCCAGTAGAGTTTTACGACCCTTCTGATATGTCTTATATAGCGTCAAGTAATACGCTTACAGATGAAGGATTACAAACAGCTTCGGAGGAAGATAGAATAGCAGGTGGGCCAGCTAATCAATTAATTTCAAAATATTATTTTAATTCTAGTTTGAAATTAAAAATAATTGACCCTTTGTTTTCATTAGAATATTTAGCTATGAAACTAGGTCAACAAATCACAATGGGTTCTGATATTGAATATGGTGAAACGATTATAACAACTGTAGCAAATCAAATCACTGTAACAAATATACCAGTGGCTTTTCCTTCGACAAACTTAGTAGTAGGCGCTTATAAAAAAGTGTCTGATAAATCAGATTCTTATGTGACAGTTGCTTTCAATGGTAAGGTAGCACAGGTTTCAAATCTTCCAGTTGGTTCAGAAATTTGTGTTAAATATTTTAGAACAGAGGAGAGTGCAAGAAGTTTTAAAATTTCTTCAAATATTATACCAAGTATTGTATATGCTGTTATAAAAATTCCACAATTTAATGCGGGGACAGAAGAAAGTTCTTTTACATCAAGTTCACAAGTTGGAACTTTGCAAACAATCATTCCACAGTTCATGTTTGACCCAAATATGGAATTAGCTGTAACATCTAGTGGACATGCAACAACAGATTTATCTGGTGAAGCTCTAGTTAATTATTCTAGTGACTGTGATGGTGGTGGCTATTATGCAATTCTTTCAGAAACAACTGTTGGTGGAAAGGAATTTGAATCAGTAAAATCAATTATTATTGAAGATAGTGATATCCAACTAACCGTAAATGACACACAAAAAATGTCTGTATTCGCTTTTTATGGTGGTCTGACAAAAGCAAAATATATTGATAATTCAAAATTAACGTTTGTATCTAAAACAGCGTCAACAGCTACGATAAGTGCACAAGGTGTTATAACAGCAATAGCGAAGGGGTCTAGTATTATTGAAGTATCTGTAACAGATAAACCTGCTTTAATTGCAAAATGTGAAGTAGTAGTATCTTAATATAGCGTTTTAAAAAATGGGAGTTTAATTCTCCCATTTTTTTACATACTAAAATTATGAGAAAGGTGTCTATGGGAAATTGTAAATTTTCATATACTAAAAAAGAGGTAATTACGAAAAGAGAATATTTATATTGCTCAAAAAATGACAAAATTTGTCCTTATGTAAGATTTTGTAATGATTTGAACAAAATTGTAAATGTTAATAATTATAAAATTTGTAAAGACTTTAATATAATGGATATTCCATTAGGTAAAAATAAAGTAAGGTTTATAAAAAATGAAAAATTGATTGTAGAATTATATGACAAAACAGGAAATGTATTATCGTGTGTTGAAGTTGATAATCCATTTAATAAATTTATCAAATATGTTGAATTAATTGAGTTGAACGGTATATATTATGTAAAAGGATATGAACCAAAAGTTTCTATTAAAAAAAAGAGAGGAGTAATTGAATAACATGAGTGAAAATATTAATCTTTATAGACAATATTCATCTGAAATAAGCTATATTTATAATGCAAAAGAAGGTGACTTTTTACTTCCAATAGAAAAAGAAGCTACAACTTTAGAAATTACTTCTCTAGGGTTTGATTTATTGATTGAAACAAACTTAGGGGTTAGAGCAATTCCAGAAAAGAGTTCTACTACTTTCTCTAGTGCAAAAGAAAATATTAAATATGTTAAAGTCTTGAAAGGAAATAGTAAAATTTCATTGACTGCTGGCATGCTTGACGTTACACCAAAAGAAGCTATTGAATTTGCTTTAAATAAGTGGGGAAAATAAATGAAAATATTTAATGATTCTTCTAAAATATTTACTGATAAAAATGATGGAATGGGAACAGGTGTTCCCATAAAAGAAGCCGATTGGAATACTATGGTGAACAAACCACAGTCTTATCCACCAAATATTCATAGCCACCATTCTACTGATATAATTGACCCATTAGAGAGTTTAGTATTCGTTGAAGATTTTGATAGTGGAACAAATAAATTTACAAATGAAACACTAGAAGTTTTAATGACAAAAAATAAACCGTTAGTATCACAAGATTCTGAAAATGAAAAAGTTAGAGTTTTATCAAATAGAATCACAGTTATTGATATGAATACCGAGGTAAATAATACTGAATTATTAAATATTATTGGGGGAAAATATATTAAAAATACTACCCCTAAAATAAAAATAACTAAAACCTCAAGCGGTATTTCAATTGATGCTGAAATTGGAACAAGTGATGTTAATGGATTAGAGAGAGTGTTTAACGGAACAACTCCGATTACAGATTTAAAATTAAACGGAACTACTTATACTTTAAAGGATTTTATGGCATTGGCTCAAAGAAATAATCCTCGTAATATTTATGTAGCAGAGGGTGGAACAAATGGAACTGGCGATTATATGACCCCTTATTCAAATTTAAACCTTGCTTTCCAAGCCTTAACAGATACTCGTAATCGCATTATGGTTCAAGATTTTGGGGATTTTTCTTTTATCACTCCAAATGCACAAAAATTAGCTTTTTTTAGTGCTGATAATGCAACGGTAAATGGTAACATAACATTGTTTAAGCCAAATTCTGTATATAAAGTTCATAATCATATTGGGGATATTTCAATCACAGGTTCTAATATCACTGTAATTGTAACAGGAACCCTTACAGGGCATATAATTACTCACCCTAATATGACTCCATATGTCAGAATTAACAATTTTAAAAATGGTGGGAATCAGCAACCTTTTGCATCATTGGGTTTATCAGCAGGCTCTGTGATTGGAAAATATACAATAGGGCTAATGGCACTTTAAGGAGATAAAATGGCACATGAAGATTTGAATATAAAAGAAAGATTAGATTTATTAGACAAAGGAATAGATGGAGTTAGATTTAAAAAAGAAATTAAGAATGGTTGGACTGTTTTTACAAGCTATACTGGATTAATTACCGCAACATATGAACTTGATATTAGACCAATTGTATTATCATCTACTGATGTAACTGGTCTTTTAAAAGCTGATAAAACAGTAAAAGAAAATTTCCCAGTTGGTTTATTCAAAGAAGTTGTAAATGTAGATATAAAAATGTATAGTGTTGATAATCCAACTTTCGTTTTTCAAGATGGTTTAATTAATTTATATACAAAAGATTACACTGGTGAATACCGAATTATGGGATATAATAGTAAATTTGATTCTAGTGCAATAATTCCTACCTCCGTTCATGTTTTAATTACGGCAATCGGATTTTAGTAATATCATTCTATTCAATTTACAAAAATTGGATAGAATTTACATATAGTTTTCTGTGGCTTATATAATTCACGGAAGTAAGGAAATAAATGAAAAATAGAACAATACTTCAAGGGGAAGTTTATATTTGTGATTTAGATGGGATTGACTCTGAACAATTAGGACAAAAAACAGTAGTGATAATACAAATAAATTTATTAAATAAGACTTCCCCTAATGTTATTATTATACCAATTACGTCTAAAAAAAAGAAAGAACTCCCCACTCATATGACTTTAACAAAAGAACAATATCCTTTTTTCCGTTACGATAAAAATACTGTGTCTTGTGAATCTATTAGGACAATTTCAAAAAGACGATTAGGAAAATTAATTGGTAGAATTAATGATAAAGATTTGAATGAAATATTGAGAATAAAAGAATATGCGTATTATTATAAATAAGTATTGACAAAAAATTCTTTCATGTTATAATATCTTTAGGTTATTAATTAAGATAACATAAAAAAGAAAAGGAGAATGAAACATGAACGAGTTGAGAATATTTGAAAATGCAGATTTTGGAGAAGTTAGAATAATTGAAGAAGATGGTAAAATTTTGTTTTGTGGGAAAGACATTGCAGAATCGTTGGGTTACAGTAATCCTAGAGAAGCTTTATTAAAGCATTGTAAGGGAGTCACGAAACACGACACCCTTACAAAAGGAGGAATGCAAATTATAAGTTTCATTACAGAGAGTGATGTATACCGATTAATCATAAGAAGTAAGTTACCGAGTGCAGAAAAGTTTGAACAATGGATTTTTGAGGAAGTTCTTCCACAAATTAGGAAAACAGGTGGCTATATTCCAACTAACTCCGAAGATACAAATGAAACAATTATGGCAAAAGCTTATCTTATCGCAACAGAAACCCTCCGTCAAAAAGCAGAACTAATTAATAAATTACAATCTCTTGCCGATATTGCAGAAACTAGAATTTGTAAAAAGGGTTGTTTTAGCATTACAGATATCACAAAATCTTTAGGTTTCAAACGAGGACAGATTACAAGATGGGCGAAAGCACAAGGATATTTACATTCTGTAATCACAGAAGTAAACAAATTAGGTGAAGAATTTTTCGTAGTATATTCATCTGATATGATACATAACCAAATTGGACTAACTAAAATGGGAGTTCAATTAGTTACGGATAATAAAGAAGAAATTCTAAAAATAAAAATCAGATAAAAAGATAAACTTATAAAGCAATACAATTTGTATTGCTTTATTGTTACATATAAATCTAAAGAGAGGGTGGACTATAATGACATGAATGGAGGGGAAAATATGGAAGAAATAAACAAACTAGAAAAAAGAATTGACCATGTTCAGTTTGATGAAATTAATTCCATGAAAGAGGATATTTCTAATATTAAAATTGATTTAGCAAAGAACAATTTATTAACAAAACAATCGGTTGATTCTACGGATAAATTATCAAGTACTTTAGATACAGTAAAAGATACTATGATTCATTTATCAAATTCTATGGAACAAAGTAACCGTTCAAGTACTGAATTAAATAAAAAAGTAGATAATTTAGAAATAAAATTTGATAGTATTGAACAAAAGGGATATATTGATTGGTTACAATGGGTAAAAGATAATTGGTTTGGTACATTTTTAGGATTAGGTGCGGTGGGATATGCAATTTCACAATTTATTAAATAATTGAGGGTAAAAATACCCTCTTACATAGAAAAAGGAGCATTAAAATGGAAGAATTAAAATTAAAAGAACCAACTAAAGTAACTATTAAAGGATTAGAAAAAGAAGTTACAATTAAAAGATATTTATTGATGGAAGAAATTAATGAAATTGTAGAAACATGTAAAGATTTAGGAATTGTAACAAGAGATATGTTAATGTATAGTTTAATAATTGATAAATGTACAGATTTAATAGGTCTTATTAAAACGGAAGAAGATACTATTGCAGTTGATTTAGAAATGTATAATTTATACAAAACAAATGGTATAATTTCAGAAATCTTGAGCCATATTGATGAAACGTATATTGATGATATTGAATACTATATATCTAAATCTAGTGATATAAATTATTTAGTGAAAGAAACTACTAATAAAGTTGAAAAGTGTCTAGAATCGGTCGGTATGCTCATAGATAAAGTATCGGAAGGTGATTTAGACAATTTTTTTGTTACAACAATGAATAAAATAAAAACTATATTATGGAAAAAATAAATATGAAAGAATTTAAAAATTTGTTAGAATTAAATTTAATTGCTGACCATGCTCAAAAATTAGCAATTGATTATGTGACTGATAAAATGGTAGAAGAGATTAAATATATAATTCCTCATATGGGAATAGGAATTGGTTTGTTAAATAAAGTATATAATCCTACTGGTGAATTTGCAGAAGCATGGACTAATGAAATGGCTTTAAGAACAGCTGATTATGTAAACGGAGTTATGCGATATGATGGTAATTTAATTTCCACAGTAGATGAAACTAATTTTATCCATGGTAGTTATTATAGCGGAGTGGACGTAAAAGAAGCATTACCATATATTATTTTTGGTGGAAAATCAGGAAAACTATTTGGTGATGGATTTTGGACTGAACCTCGAAATGCTTGGTCTGAAATGATAAAAAATACAGATAAAAACTTTAATAAGTGGATAAAAGAAGGGTTCAAATTAAGTGGATTAGATTTAAAATAATAAAAAAAGGAGATTATTTAATTAAAATCTCCTTTTTTAGATTGGAAAATTATGATAAATTTAAGTTTAGATGCCTCAACTACTTGTACTGGTTGGTCTATTTTTGATGATGATGTTTTAATTGATTATAATAAAATCAAACCGACTATATTAAAATTAGAATGGCGAGATAGAATTATAAATATGATACCGCAATTACATGAAATAATGAAAGAATACAAACCTAAGAAAATATACTGTGAAGATGTTCCGTTAATGGATAAGCGTGGTAAACTAACGTTAGTACAATTAGGTGCAGTACAAGGTTCAATTATTGGTGCTTCATCTTTTCACAATATAGAAACGGAATTTATAAATGTAGGAACATGGCGAAAGGATATTGGTTTATATGATGGCACTGAAAGTGGGAAAGAACGAGATAATTTAAAAGCACATTCTATTGAATTAGCAAATAAATTGTTTGGGTTAGACTTAAATTGCATTTATACAAAAAGTGGAAATTATAATTCTGATAAATCAGATGATGATATTAGTGATTGTATTTTAATGTATGCATCGACAAGAGAAAAATACAAAGTACATAAAGAAAAAAAAGAAAAGATTAGAACGGTAGAAAATCTGAACAGGAGGATTTTAAAATGGGAGTATCCAAAGACTATACAGCATTAGTCCAAGTAAAAATAAGTGATGTTAGTTTAAGGGCACAATTAAATAATATTAAGATTAAACCACTTACTTTAAAGGTTAGAGTAGAAGCTAAGGATGCTGTGTCACAATTAAATACAATTGCTAATAATTCTGCAAGATTAGGAAAGCAAGCTATTAAAACAAGCACTCAAATGCAGTCATTAAATCGAAGTTTAACCACCACAAGTAATCATGTCAGGACTTTAGGAAATGATTTTCTAGTTACTTTGGGCAAAGTAGGTAAATTCGGTGCAATTACGTCTATATTAGGTTTATTTACTGGTACAATTTCAAAAGCTGCTAATGCTGTAAAGAACTTTGATTCTACTCTAACAGAATTTAAAAAGGTTTCTAATTTAGATGGCGAAAGTTTAAAGAGATATACAGAGAACTTATCTGAATTAGGCATAACAGTAGGTAGAACAAAAACTGAAATGTTGGACAGTTCAACAATGTTTGTTAAAACAGGTTCGACAGAAAAAGAAGCAGCACAATTGGCTCTAGTAGCAGAATTATATAAAAATATAGCGGATAGTGAAGTAAATAGTGCTGAGGCAAGTGCTTTTTTAATATCTCAAATAAAATCTTTTAATATAACAACATCTGATTCTATAAGAATAATTGACGCGGTTAATGCAGTAGCCAATAAATTCGCAGTAGGTACTAATGATTTACAAATCGCTTTAGAAAAAACTGGTTCGGCTTTAGGAACTTTAGGAAATAGTTATGAGCAAACTTTAGCTTTAGTTACTAGCGGAACTTCAATTATGCAAGGTCAAGCGAGTAAGGTCGGAAAAGGTTTAAGAACAATCGGAATCAATCTTAATGATATGGCTCAAAAAACAGACTACTTAACAGATTCTAGCGGAAAAGTTAAAGTTGCTTTTAAAGATGAAAATAACGAACTCAAAAATACTTATAACTTAATGACAGATTTGTTTCCTCAATGGGGAAAATTGAATAATGAACAAAAAACAAATTTAGCTACAACAATTGCTGGAAAACAACAATTTGAAGTTTTCACAGCAGTTATGAACAACTTTTCAGATGCGCAATCTTCTTATCATGTTGCTTTAAAATCAAGTGGAAGTGCGATGGAAGAAAATGAAAAGAAAACTGAAAGTTTAGAATATAAGACAAATCTTTTAAAAGCAGAATTTGAAGAATTTGTACTTGGCGATGGTGGTTTGTCTAATTTAACCAAAGGATTTACAGACGCAGGTACTGCTATTTTAAGATTTGCAAATAATGATGTCGGTAAAACAGTAGTATCCTTAACTTCTATAATGGCACTCTCCGCATTAACAACAAAAACTTTTAAATTATTATCAGTTTCTATTATAAAACTTGGTACAAATGCTTTTTTTGCACAACATGGACTAACTGCCTTAACTGCCGCTCAAATGGGTGCTACCGCAGGTACAGTAAGTTTTGGAACAGCTATAAAAGCATTGACTGTAGCTTGGTTATCTTCCCCTTTTGTTATCGTGACTGCTATAATCGCATCAATATCTGCTGTTACAACTATAATAAGTAAGTTAAATTCTGCTTTTGATGATTCTGTTGACAAGATAAATTCTGTAAAAAATGAGTATAACGAATTAGCTACATCTATTGAAACAATTGAAGATAAACTAAAAACTTTGTCTAAAAAAATAAAAGATATAAAAAGTGGGAAAATAGAGTTAGTTACAAACGAAACTCTTAATAAATTAGAACAACAAGAAAAATCGTTAAAACAACAATTACTTATCCAAGAAGCTTTAGTTGCGTCTAAAAAAAAAGAAGTTGAACAAGAAAGTTTAAAAACACTTAAAACACCTGTAGTAAGTGAGATTGGTGTTAACGCTTTTCAAACAAAATACGTTATGCCACAAGAAGAACTTCAAAAAGCTATTTCTGAATATGAAAAACTTGAAAATAGACAAGAATCTTTATTGGCTCAAAAAGCAAAATTAGTAGAGCAAGGTCGAATTGAATCTGTTTCTTATGAACAAATTTCTAAAAGTTTAGAAAAAACAGAAAAAGAAATGGAAAACGTAAAACGAAGAGGAATCGAATTATCAGATTCTTTACAAATTGTAAGGGATTCTTTATTTTCTGATAACACAGAGAAAAAAAAAGACGGAATAACTAAATTAGTTGACGCTTTTTTATCTATAATTGAAGTAGAAGAGAATTATAAAGATTCTACAGATGAAATTGCCGATGCGGAAGAAAAAGCAATAATAGGGTCAGAACTTTTTAAAGAATCTCTTGCGTCTTTAGAATTAGAGTTGTCCATTTTAAGTGGGGTAACATTAACTGGTTTGTCAGACGCTTTTGATTTAGTGAATAAAGCGCAACAAGAAATGTCAGATAGTGGGATTCTAAGTGCCGAAACATTTCAATCCTTAATGGGTTTGGGAAATGAATATATTGCAATATTATTTAATGAAACAGGAGCATTAGATACATCTACAAATGCTCAAATGGCTTTATATAAGGCTAAAATAGAAGAAATGGGAATAACTGCGGCAAGAGGTCAAATAAACTTAGCGTCATCTTTAGCCGAAGAAGGTAAAAGTTATTATGCCCTAGCTAATGCAACTCAAATGGCAACAAATTCAAAATGGAATGAAATAAATGCTTTAGCAGTTGCAAGTGGAGTAGAAGGAAAAGATTTAGTAGCATTACAGAATAGAATAAATGGTATTCAAAGATGGACAGAGAATGCAAAAAAATCAGTTACTGTTTCATCTAATTATTCTACAGAAACTAAAAACTCAACGAGGTCAACTAAATCTAATACTTCTGCGACAAAAGAAAATACAAATGCGTTAAAAGAACAAAAAAAAGGTTTAGATGATTTAATTGATAAATATAAATCTGCTATAAATTATATAAAAAATAAATTAGATGAAGAAGTTAACGCTTTAGAAGACACTAAAAACAAAGAATTAAAAACGATAGATGAAAAAATATCCGCATTAAATAAACAAAAAGATTTTGAAGAAAAGTATTATGATGAAAAGATTGAAACATTAAAAAAAACAAATGATGAAATCGAAAATAATATTAATCTTGAAGAACTACAAACTAATTTAGCAATAGCAAAATCAAAAGTAATAAAATTATATAAAGACGGTAAATTTGTTTATAGTGAGGATACTGAACTTGTAAATGAGGCACAAAAGAATCTATCTGAATACACAAGAAAACAAAATTATGAAAAACAATTACAAGAATTAGAAGATTTAAAAAACGGAATTTCAAAAAATTTAGATGAACAAATTCAAAATTGGGAAGAACATAAAAATAATGTTGAAAAGAATTATGACGCTCAAATTGAAAGTTTGAATAAATATAAAGATTCTTTTGAACAAATGGTAACTTCTTATCAAACTTCTCAAGATAAATTAAATGCAGAACAATTATCTGGAATAGATTTTGAAAAAGGAAACTGGGAAACAAGACTAACAAACTTACAAAATTTTATAAATAAATACAATGAATTATTAACTACACAAAAAAGTCTTTCTGCACAAATTGATGAAACTCCTTCAAATAACAACACAAATAACAATAATTCAAATGGAAATAATAATAATAATAATGAAAGCGCGCCAAATTTTGTTGATACCTCCTCAACTCTTCCAAATGTTGAAGAACAAAAGAAAAAATATTATATTGCAAAATATTTAGGCTCATATAAAACTAAAACAGAAGCGGATTATAATTCAAGAATTTTAAAAGGGAATGGTTCTTATAAGTTAGAAAATGGAAAATATGTAGCTTATAAAAAACTTTCGGGTGGATATCTTACAGAAGAAGAAGCTAAGATGAAAACATTAGCATATCATGGTGATGGAGTTGTAAATGTTTATAATAAAGGAACACCATCTATCACAGAAGACCAAATAGGATTAGTGGGGGATAAAGAATCTTCTGAATTAGTTGTTGGCTCAAAGTTAAATAATAATAATGGTAGTTTTATGAATCTAAAAAAAGGAACTGGAATAATTCCTCATAATCTTACAATGTCTTTAATTGATTTAGTAAAACAATCAAAAAATATAGATATTCCTTCAAAAAAAGTTATTGAGAGTTCTGAAAGCACCATTATGCAAATATCAAATGTATCAGTATCTGCTAATAATGCTGATGAATTTATAGAATCAATGAAACAATTTAAACTAAATATAAAACAAGAAACTTATAATAGGAAATAAACGTTTTATATTATTAGAAAGGCGGCATTATGAACGATGGTATTAAAGATTTAATAGAAGGCATAAAATTTTATGTTGATAACAGAATTGATAATGCCCCTAAAGATATTACTATAACAGGTCAGATAGTATCAATACACCAAATTCAAGGAATACATGGACTTGAATACACTTATGACGTTAGAGTAAATAATGTCTTATATAAGGGAATAAGGGCAGTAGGAGGAACTTGTTTAGGTAATCAAAGCGTCAGAGT
Organism: Bacilli bacterium; assembly: GCA_036653735.1. Classification (GTDB taxonomy): domain Bacteria; phylum Bacillota_I; class Bacilli_A; order RF39; family UBA660; genus CAVCAD01. The sequence continues at coordinate 55,785 of JAVVTI010000001.1, forward strand.
TGTAATTCCCGAAAGTCAGTATTCAAATATGTTTATTCTTGCTACTTCAAAACAAGGAGGAACAGCAGGAGTAACCAGTGTAAATGGGGAAACTGGTGATGTTATTTTAGATATTCCTAACAAGACAAGTCAGTTAACAAATGATAGTGGATTCATAACATCTATTCCACTTGAATATGTAACTGATACTGAAATGATAGATTATGCTCAACCAAAAGGGAACTATGCAAGCAACAATGTTGTGACAACTACTGAAAATGGATTAATGTCTTTTCAAGATAAAAATAAATTAAACGGAGTAGAAGATGGCGCAAATAAAACAATTGTAGATGATGTTTTATCTTCAATTAGTTTGAATCCAGTACAGAATAAAGTTATTGATTCTGTTTTAAAAAATATAATTTCAAATTTATTTTCTCATACAAATGACAAAAATAATCCTCATAATGTTACAAAGGTTCAAGTCGGATTAGAAAATGTTGATAATACATCAGATATAAACAAACCGATATCTAATCTAGTACAAGATGTTTTGAATACAAAATTATCACTTAGTGGCGGAGTTATGAATGGCAATATTAGTATGAACTCTAATTATATCAATGACGTTGCGCCTGCTATAAATGCTAATCAAGCGGTTACTTTTAAACAATTGAATGACGCTATTAGTGGAATAGGAACGGTATTTGATTTAAAAGGTTCAAAACTTACAGTTTCTGATTTACCTAGTACTGGAAGTAAAATAGGAGATGTTTGGTATGTAGAATCAGAAAGTGTTGGATATATATGGTTGCAAGATAGTAAAGGTATATTAAAATGGGAAAAGTTTGGGCAAGAAATAGATTTAAGTGGATATTTAACCAAAACCGATTTATTACAAACTGTTGGACAAATAACTGATAATACAATGTCGCAAAAAGCAATTACCGACCAGTTATCTTTAAAAACTAATAAAACAGATTTAGTTACAACCACTACAAATGGTTTAATGATAAGTCAAGATAAAGTTAAGTTAAATGGTATTCAAAATGGAGCACAAGTTAATAGTGTATTAGGTGTAAAAGGAAGTAGCGAATCTATTTATAGAATTGGTAATATAAGTTTATCTAAAAGTGATATTGGTCTTGGAAATGTGGATAATACTTCTGATATAAATAAACCAATTTCTAATTTAGTTCAAACTGAATTAAATAAAAAAGCAAATAGTGCAACTTTAGCAAAAGTAGCAACGAGTGGGAGTTATAATGATTTAGTAAATAAACCTACAATTCCAAATAAAACAAGTCAATTGACAAATGATAATAATTTTGTGTCAGATGCTAATTATGTCCATACAGATAATAATTTTACAAGTGGATATTTGAATAAACTAAATGGTATTCAAAATGGTGCAGAGGTCAATGTAAATTCTGATTGGAACGCTACGAGCGGTGATGCTTTTATCTTAAATAAACCTACTTCATTGCCAGCAAGCGGAGGAAATGCAGATACATTAGATGGACTAAATTCTACTGCTTTTGCGAGGAAAAGGTCGATAAGCTTAGATGAATTAAATAATCCAAATTTAAACAGTGGTATTTACAACATCCAAGATGTTAGTTTGGCACCGGTAGGATTACCGAATTCCTTTGCTCATGTGTTTGTCGGTGGCGAGTATACCGGTGGAGGGTTTGGCTCACAGATAGCTGTCCCTTATTACGGTGGACAAATGCTAGGGGTATGGTATCGGACTGCTGCTGGTGCAAACTATCCTGTGTTTCGACGCATTGACGATTATAATAATATTATAAACAAACCTACATCTATGCCAGCATCGGATGTTCCAGGCTGGGCAAAGCAACCAAATAAGCCATCTTATAGTGCTAGTGAGATTGGACTTGGGAATGTCGCAAATGAAAGGCAATATAGCGCAAATAACCCGCAGGTCAATATCAGTGGGACTGCTAATTCAGCAAATAGATTAAATATAATAGACGGCAATGAAGTGGTTTTTGGAAATGGTTTTGTCGGTGGCGAAATGCAGGTAAATTATAAAGGAAGTTCTGCCCCCATTACACGGTATGTATTCTATAATGGTGCATCAAATCACGGTCTAGCGAAGATAAGAGCAGCAGAATTTGTGGGAAATCTAGACGGAACTGCTATAGCTGCTACAAATGTAAATGGTGGATATGTTTATTCAAATTCAATAGGAAATGATTATTCCCTATTACAGGTTGGTGGTGGAACTTTCGTGACAGGTCAAAGCAATTTTACTGGCTATTTGAAAATCACATTACCTGTTTCGTGGACAAATACGCTGATTAAAATGGAAATCAATATCTACGACTATCAAGTACAAGGCGCTTCTACTTATTACGTAGGAGGATATAATTACAATAATAACGCTAGATGGTACTCTACTTTTGCGTACTCAATAGGCGGTTATAGCAGTGGAAGGACGGTACGGTTTGGTCACGATGGTTCAAAGTGTTGCATTTATATAGGTGAAGCAAATACAGTATGGAATTATCCTCAAATTTCTATCAATAATGTCTTAACAGGACACAGTGGGGCAAATTATCAAACGTGGAATAAAAACTGGCAGATAGGATTTACGACAAGTTTGGGGACAATTACAAGTACGGAAAGTGGGGAATTACTTGTACCTAAATCTATTAAATCTATTGGTGATGAAGATGGAAATAATATTAAAAAATCTTACGGCTCTTATTTAACAGTAAATGGTCAAACAGTTTCTTTAATGTCAAAAAGTGGTCAAAAATTGTCTAGTATAACTGTTCAAACTGGAGTTATAACATGGCAATAAAAAAATAAAATATTCTTAAGAAAGGAGGATTTTATGTCTTTACGAACACCGATAATACTAGATATCCCTGCTTTTGATGCGAATAATCCAATGGTTATTAAATTCAATGTTTTTGGAGGTGACCAAGTTGTAGCGAATGAATTGACTATTTTTAAAAGTGATGGTGGAGCACCAATTTATCAAAATAAAATTACATCTTATAGATTTGAACAAACTATTCCTGCTAATTTATTAACGAATGGATTTAGTTATCGTTGTTTTTTTACAACATTTAATGTAGCAGGAGAACAATCTCGTAGTAATTATGTTCTTTTTTATTGTTATAGTACACCTACAATTGTTTTCACGAACATTCCTTATAGTGGAGTGATTGATAATACCTTTTATGAATTTAATGCACAATATTTACAACAACAAGGAGAACCGATTAAATCTGTTTATTTTTATTTATATGATGAATCGCATAATCTAATAGAAACAAGTAAGGTATTAAGTTCTTTATTCAATTATACTTTTAACAACTTTATAAATGGAAATACTTATTACATTCAAGCTAAAGGAATTACGATTTATAACACAGAATTTTTTAGTAATTTAGAAAAATTTCATATAGAATATCAATATAATGGCATTTTTGCAGAGGTGAAATTAAAAAACAATTGTACAAAAGGATATGTTGAAGTAAGGAATGAATTAATTACAATTGATGGAATTTCAAATCCATCACCTCCTATTTATTTAGATAATAATATCAAGATTGATTTAAGTTCAGACGCCTCATATGTAGAATGGAAACAAGGTTTTTCTTTTAGTGAAAAAGGATTTATTATTTCAGAATGGCTTAAACCTGCTTTATGGGGCAATATTTTATATCTATATTCAGAAAGAAGAAATGACAGAATAGAAATTGCCTTAAGAAGAGGTATTCCACAAGGAGAAATAATTCCTAAAGATTACTATGAAATGATTGGTTATCATAATGATATAGAATATTTTTATCAAAGGTCAAATTATATTGAAGTAATAAATAATAATACAGATATTATAGAATGGTCAAAAAAAAATATAGGTGCTTTTGATTTAATCTTAAAAACGATAACAGGAGTTGGAACAAAAATTATATGGAATGGAGAATCTAATGCTCAATATAACATTAGAACTTCTTTATCGTGGGTAGGAGAAAGTCTTACGTCTGTAAACAATGTTATAGAGTGGAATGGAAATTCTAACGTTGAATTTAACAAAATAACTGATATATTTTGGATAGATGAAATAAAAGCACCAACAATCACAAGAAAAACATATTACACAGATGATACATATTTTGCAGAATTTACAGATGTTGTATTAGAAAATAGCGTTGTAGAACATTTTAATATTACTAAAGATATTAATAAAATATACAGTGAAGAAAAACCAATATGGGATTTTTCTACTATTATTGATTGTGACTTTAATGGAAATATAAATGGGGGAAATTTAATTGTTTTATTAAATCAATTGGACAATTTAAGAATTAAACGTAGGCGATATGGAACTTTTAATTGGACAATTATTGGAAATATACCAATAAATACTGTACAAGACTTAATTACTGCTCGGTTTGAAGATAGCTATGCTCCTAGTGGTATTGAATTTGAATATGCGATAGCGCCTACCATGAAAGGATTAGAATCCTCTTTGTATAAGGCTCAAATTAAAACATTTTTTGATGGAATATTTTTATCAGATATTACAGGAAATATATTAAAATTATATAGTGGAACAATGTATCCTAATTATGGTACAAATAGAGCCATTAGTTCTTTAAAAGCGATTGGTTCAAAATATCCTGTAATTATAGAAAATTCTGCTATAAATTATCAAACAATGGGAGTGGTTGGGAATATATTAGGAATTGATTTTGAACAAACAAGAAAAATAGACCGAAATAAAATAGTGGAGCAGAGAGAACATTATTCAGATATTCTAAATAATGGCAAAGCTAAAATTTTAAAAGATTGGAATGGGAATATTCTTCTTTGTAGAGTAACAACAGCACCTACTTTTTCTTATAATGGGAATTATGGAATGGCTGTTCCATCAATAAATTTTGAAGTAACAGAACAAGGAAAGTATGATAATCAAGAGGATTTATATGAAACAGGTTTAGTAAAAAGGTAAAGGAGATATATAATGCCGACGCAATTAGAATATAATGTTACCAAACAGAAGTTTAGGGAAATATATGCTAAAATATATCTTTTAGGTACTTCTGAACAAATAGTTGATGAACTAAGTGGGGTAGTTATAGGTGAACCTAGTTTTTCGGTTGATGCGGATAGTGACATAAGAAGAACTTTAAACATTTCCTTATATCCAAAAGATAGTAGTTTTGATGTAAAAAAAGGTAATAAAATATGGTTAGATAAAGCCATTGATGTTAGATTAGGGATTAAAGATATACAAACAGGAGAAATTGCATGGACTAGAATGGGTATATATATGGTCAATAATCCTACAAGAATATATAGTTCAACAGATAATACTATTACTTTAGATTGTGTTGACTTAATGGCAAATCTAAACGGTATAAGGAATGGACAATTAGAATATAGTCCGTATGTTATTAAACAAGGCGAAAATATAGCAAGTGTCATTGAAAATGTTTATAGAAACTATGGGTTTTTTCTTTTTGCAAAATCTGATATATCTGAATGTATGGTATATTCTGACACAGAAGGTAAAAATATAATCTTAAATACACCTAATGAAATAAGAGTGGGAGGAAACAGTACCGCTTATGATATTTTAAAAGAATTAAGGGATATAATGCCTAATTATCAAATGTATTTTGATATAGATGGTACATTCCGATATAATTTAATTCCAAATGGCACTGATGAAACTGCTATGATTGATGATGATATTTGGGAAAAATGCCTTATTGATTATAACGTCTTTAATGATTTTTCGGAAGTGGCTAATTCAGTAATAGTCTATGGAGGAGTTTGTAATGATTTTATTTATATAGAAAAATATAGTATAGTTGGTGATGTTTGTAATTTAATTTTACCATTTCCAGTAGAACAATTGTTAACAGGACAAAGATTATTATTAAACCTTTCCTTTCCTACCGGACAAGAAACAGTAATTAAAACTATAAGTATTGGTACAAGAGCATATCCTTTAAGAGATATTTATAAAAACAATTATGCTTTTTTTAAAAATGGGGAAGGATATATTATAGAATACAATTTCGATTTTTTCTTGTTTATGGGAAAAATTATTCCTATGGCAGTATTACATGAAACAAATCCAGATAGTCCATTTTATGTTGATGATTATAATACCCCAATAATTAGAAAGGTTTTTCAAGGTGGCGAATATAATAATATTCATATAGATGCGTTAGCAATGGAAAGAGCAAAATTTGAATTATATACGCATTGTAGATTACAAGATACGGTTACTTTGACTTGTATACCTATATATTGGTTAGATGTAAATTGGGTAATAGAATTAACTCTTCCTAACAAACAAGGTATAACGGAAACAAATAAATATATTATAAAAAAAATAAATACTAGCGGTGGAATAAACGGAACCCAAACAATTACACTTATGAGATATTATCCATTTTACCCGCCAATTTAACATATAAGAAGGAGAAAATAAAAATGGCAACAGTATTATTTAAAAGAAAAACAGCTGCGGAAGTAGCTTCTTTACCAGTTGAAGATGGTAGTGTTATTTTTAATACAACAGATAAAAGTATCTTGATGGATAACGGAACTCAAAGAGAAAGATATGCAGGAGGTAATCTTAGTACCACAGATATCGTAAATACATTAGCAGAAGCAATTACAGTAACTTCACCAACTGTTCCAGTCGGGTGCGGAGTTATCAAGTCGTTAAATACAGATTTAACGAACAAACCGAATATTATTTATGAAACCGTCAGAGCCACTTTAACAGGTGATTACTGTTTTGTAAGAAAAGAAGGATATGCATTATTAGCAGCATATGTAATTAGAAATGACTCTGGTTTTTTTGTAAAAGGTATTCAAAAACAATCAGCTGATTGGTTATATACTATTTTAATAGAAAATGGAAAAGGTGGGGATATTGCCTTATATCTCATATGGACTAAATAATTTATTAAATTTTAATATAAGAGCATTTATTGGTCTAAAAGACATGTGAACCTAACTTGAAATCCACTATATGAAGCTGGACTATCTTTCGCAACTAATAATTGCTTATCATTAACGTTAATCTGAATAAATTTTGAAAGAGTTCTCATATCACTCCATACATCTTTATTTAATTGTATTTGAGCCGACAATAAATATGGAATTTTCCCTGATAATATTGTAGGTAAATTAAATATTTGTAGAGTAGAGGTATTGTCTAAGATACCATTGAATTTTATGATATCATTCCTATTCAGTTTGTTCGTTAAATCTGTATTTAACGTTTTAACAGACAATCTATATAATATTATTTAAGTTGCCAACTTGTTATCACTGTTCCATCTGTTTTTTGCGCCATTGTATAAAATTGTCCATTTACAAGTGTTAAGATTTTAATAATATGACCATGGATATATCGGATTGTTTCTAAATATCCTACATAGTTAGAAATGGGTAGTCCGATTTCAGTTCCTTTTATATTATATATCCCAAAGGTATAACAGCCATATATCACATTACTATCTGCATCACCAAGTAAGCGTAAGGCAGAACCATTTTCATTATGTACAGAATTAAGAACGTTTATTTTTGAAGTATTGCTCGTTAAATCTGTATTTAATGAACTAAACAAACATTCTTATAAACGAACAAATTTAAAAAGGAGAAATAAATATGAATTTAGAAATTTTAGCTAGTTATATTATTCCAATGGTAACCGCAGATTGTTTAATCATAGGTTATCTTATTAAAAAGTCATTAGATTTTATACCAAACAAATATATACCGCTTATTTTAGCTATATTTGGAGCAATTATAAACTGTATACTAAATAGTTCAATAGATGTTAATTTAGTGGCTTGTGGCGCATTTAGTGGTCTTGCAAGCACAGGATTACATCAAGCTTTTACTAAAATCATAGAAAGAGAAGAGGTTTAATATTATGGGAAGAAATATATCAGAATTACACCCTGTTTTACAAACAAGATTAGAACAATTAAAAGAAATATGCAATCAGCAAGGTTTAAATATAGGAATAGGAGAATGTTTCCGCACAGTGGCGGAACAGGACGCACTATATGCACAAGGACGTACAACGCAAGGGAAGAAAGTAACTAACGCAAAAGGAAGTACCTATAGTTCACAACACCAGTGGGGAATCGCTTTTGACTTTTTTGAAAACGTTAAAGGACATGAATTTGAAAATATTTCATTTTTCAACCAAGTAGGAAATATCGCAAAGGATATTGGATTAGGTTGGGGGGGTGATTGGAAAAATCCAGTAGATAAACCGCACTTGTATCTTTCTGATTGGGGAAATACCACAAGTCAATTAAAAACACAGTACGGAACAATAGACACATTTAGGAATACTTGGAATAATAATCCAACAAAAGAAGAAATATCACAAGACCAAAATATTGGAATAAGTATAAATGAAACAATAAAAAATGGGCAAATTCATTCTAACAATTTTGCTAATTGTAATATCAAAGCAGATGGGATTTATGGAAATCAGACTAAAAAAGCAGGTATTAAAGTATTACAACAAGGTCTTAATTTAGACTATAATTCTAATATTGCAGTAGACGGTATTTTTGGAAATGGAACACGTAATTCTTTAGGTAATCATAGTGTCAGATATGGTGAAAAGCAGTACATGGTTACCACACTTGAGATTTTGCTTATGCTGAAAGGATATAATCCTAACGGCGTAGAGTGCCCTGGTGTGTTCGGTAGAGGGTTAGAATCAACCGTGAGAAGATATCAATCAGCCCATGGACTTTCAGCAGATGGAATTGCAGGCGTAAATACTTTCAAATCTTTAATTGAATAAAAAAAAGGATATAGTCTATATTTCGACTATATCCTTTTTTTCGTTTTTTTTTAATATATAAATTGATTTAATAAGTTAGATAGCCATCTGAAATTTATTACTCTCAAACCATTCCAATCTTTATTCCATTCACATATATTATAGGGGTTATTTTCAAATAATATTTTTATACTAGCATTTGATTCTTTTAAATTTTTAGATGCATCGTCTATAAATAAATTATTTTTCATATCAATACAACTTTTTGATTTATTTAATGGCAATCCGATAAACTTAATATCACCTAAGCCATTATCTTCTAGCCATTCACCTTTTTGGACTAAATTCAATTCACCTCCTTTAGTGATAACGGTGATATCATCTATATTTTCTAATATAAATTCTTTTGCTCCATCTTTAAACTTTACCACTTCAAAGAATTGAGGACTATTAAATATTTCTTCAATGCTTTCATTCGTTTCATCTTTAAATATATTAGAAAAATTCCATGATGTAATATCTTCTTTCTTTGCATTCATACCATATTTTTTATTCAATATCTTCACAACTGTTTCAATAGAACCAATCATTACTTCGTCCATGTCTAAGTAAATTTTCATTTTATATCTCCTTTGGTTTAACTGTATTTGTGTTTATCAATTTTAGCTTTGGTTAGGTTATCTTTAACTTATCAATTTTAATTTTGGTGAGATTATCTTTAGAAAAAGCTATTTCATCATCAATTGCTCTTCTATCAAATTCTGTTTTATCATAATCTCCTCTAACCTTACATCTTTCTAATCTTATCTCTAATGGAGCATTTAATAATATTGTATATACATTCTCTTTACCATAATAGTCTTGTAAGTCTTTACAACCATCTATGTCCATTATAACAACGCTACTATGTCTTTCTAAGTCAATGCCATTGGAATACTTATTTAATCCATAATACCATGTGCTAGGAACATCATTTATCAATGTATTATAGGTTCGATATTCTAACATTCTGTTATATTTAATCATTAACTTAAATTCTTCATCAGATACAAAATAATATTCTCTACCGTCCACTTCTCCTTTTCTCATAGGTCTTGTTGTGCAAGAAATAACTGGATAAATATTATGATACATTTCATCATTGCTCTCTAATATACATTGCATTAAAGTATCTTTGCCACTACACGATTTTCCTATAATACAGATGATTCTATTTCCATTTCCCATTGTGTTTTATTCTCCTTTTCTATCATTTCATATTCAATATTTCTTTTATGGTATAATCTTTTCAATTTTAGATTATTTTCAAATTCTTCATTTTCTAGTTCTAGTTCTTCTTCCATATATCTTCCTTTCTCTAATATAAGAACATTATATTACTATCAAGTTTAGTTGTCAATACAATTTGGTATTAATTTTTGCAATAGACCTAGCAACCATGTTTTACGTAGCTTATTTTCATTTATCTTCAAAGCGTCTATAAAAGTTCCAATATCTCCAATATCTGTATGTGCTATCCTACATCTTGTATCAGCTACATATAATAGTTCTTTTGATAACATTCTAATATGTTGGTTAGATACAATGGATATACAATAATCTACACTTGAACCTTGTGATGAATGAGTTGAGATAGCATATCCTAGTAATAGTCGATTCATTTTTAATTTATTAAAGTATAATAATTCTTCATCAAATTTTATGATTAAACCATCTTTTAAAACTTCCATAATTGTTCCAACTTGCCCATTTAACACGATTGAGGTTTCAACATCATCTTCTGATAAATAATCTTCTTCTTGCATTTTTTTATATCCATCATAAGTGGCGATAGAGTAATCATTCTTTTTATTAACAACTAAATCATTTACTCTGAACACAATTCCAATATTATTAATTTTTCGACTATGACAAACATCACCTTTTTTTGGTGGATTTATTTCTCCTTGTATCGCATTATTTAACGCATATGTACCACTATCCCCAACATTGAATGGTGATAATATTAAAATATCATCACGATTTATTCCCTTATTTAACAGTCTTTTATATTCTGCTAAGGTTGTGTCAAAAACTTCATCTGTATTTATGAATTTGTAGTTATTTTGAATGGAATAATTATTCTCATTTTTGACTACCATTGAATTATCATCAAAGAAGTTAATACCTTTTCTAATATTGGTTGCGACAAATAAAGAACCGTCACTTGTATATCTAAATATTTCGTCTAAAATGGTTTTTGGAACTCTATCAGATTCAATTAAATCAGTAAATATCTTACTCAATCCTATTGCAGATAATTGTGCATGGTCACCAACTAATACGATTCTTACGTTTTTATTTATGATTGAATTTAATAACATTATAAATACATCTAAAGAACACATACTAGATTCATCAAGGATAACACAATCTGTGTCAATATCTCCGTTATAGCAACGTTTATGGACTGTACTAGCATCTCTATTCGTTGCTTGGCTTAATACTCTACTTGCCTTGCCTGTGGTTGACAATAAGGTATACGATAGTCCATTATCTTCCATTAAATTAACCAACCCTTTTACACTTGCACTTTTGCCACTTCCACTATAACCACATAATATGCTAAAATTATACTTACAAAAATTTTCCAATGCGTTAAGTTGTAAATCTGTCATTTCAAAATCACCTAAGTTACCATACTTTTTATAGTCGATATCTAATACATTAGAGTTTTTTAACCTTTCTTCTATAAAATCAGCAATTCTGTATTCAGCGTTATAAGTTGACATTTTAGCTAAATCTTTTGATTCTTTGTCAAAATAAATTAGTTCGCTATTTTCTGCAACGTCTTTTACTTGTTTTAATAATTCGTCCATTCCATATTCATGTGCATAATAATATAAATCAGAACCATTCATTCTTGATGAACCATCAATTTCATTTCGTCCTAGTATATCTAATTCCATAGATTCTATCCGTTGGAAACTATCTTTTAAGTCAGGTCTTATTCCTAATAACATTTTATCAACTTTATCAAAAGAACGATTTAATACTTGTGCTAAAATATAATATGGACGGTCTTTAAAATTCTTTTCAATTCCATTATCATCAATAAAATTTGTATAGAGTGTTTTACAATCAGTGACATTAATCTCATATTCTTTATATTGTTTAATTAAATAAAAATATTTATACTTTTCAAGTAAAATTCTTGCATAACATTTGGCTCTAAATTCACCGACATTATATATTTTACTAAGGTCGATTTCTTCTAAACGATTATCTAATACCATTCTAACAAAATTAGGACAACCATCATTCACATATTTTGCTTGAGTAGTGGTGGTTACAGATTGGAGAATACCTAATTCATCTTCTTCTTTAATATCCTCCAAACATTCAAGTGTAGGGCAATCTATAATTTTATAAGACGTACCATACTTTGAAGTTTCTAGTTCTTCTACTACCAACTCGTATTCTTGTCCAATTGTAACCCAGCTTAATTCACCTTTACAACTGAAATTAAAATATTGATTTACTTTTAATTCTCTATAAGTTCCGATAGGCACAAAAGTAATGATATAAAAATCGTTGTTGTGATACATCTCCCTCATTGCTTTAGCTTTAATCTTTAATGGCATTTAATTTCCTCCTTATTCCAGTTTTGTACAAAACAAAACCACTCTTTTAATCTGATAAATAGATTATATCATGTAAGAGTGGTTCAGTCAATGATTATTTTATTTTTATTTTGTCCATTGTTCAGCCATGGCTTTGGCAATGCCAGGGAACGTTTTACTTCTAATCAACGCTCTTTCTTGTGGTGTTTTAGCATTTACTAGAGCGTCAAAGAACCATAACGGTTGACGTTTAATTTTACCAGTTTTCTTATCTGTCCATTCTTTAAATTCTCCTTTCCCAACTATATCTGTAGGAATTAAATTAGGTAAACCTTTTAACCAAAGACACGTTGACTTTTCAAATTCATCTCCAAATTCCCAAGGGTGAATTATTTGACTAGATTTAATTGGGAATGAATATTTTTCTTGTAAATCTGGAAAATGCTTTGCTATATAATTCCCACTAATAATTCCAATTGGATTCTCAATTGCTATTTTATCACAATCAGCATTAATAAAGTTCATAAAAAATTCGATACCTTCTCTTTGCCTACCATCTTTCCGTTTCTTTTCAAAATGAGCCGCCCCACTTACTGCTAAATGAGTACATGGTGGAAATGCAATAATCATATCCCATTTCCCATTAATTTTATGTGAAGTTCCGTCAACTGTATTAAAACTACAATTTCCGTTTAGTAATGGTAGTACATTTTGTTTAATGTGCCATTCTTGCCCCCCCCCACTCTCATTGATTAAATCACATGAATAAGCTTTATGCCCTAGTTTTCTTAATTCTTTTGTTACCGCTTGACTTTCTTCACACGCAACTAATATTCTCATTTTTTTATATCTCCTTTTATATTTTTTAAAATATGTGATATTATATCTACAGTCCAACCGTTCCCAATTGCAGAATATCGCCTAGAATCTGACACATTATCAGTATAATTATCTGGCAATGTTTGTAATCTTTCATATTCTATTGGCATAAGTTTTCTAATTTTATTGTTTTGGAATATTTTTTTTACAAGATTCCCTCCATTCCCATCACACAATAAAGTATTACATTTATGATTTAATCCGTAGACTTCTTTTGTCTGTCTGTGTCCACTTAAATGGATTGTTGCTTTTACTTTTACGTCACCATCATGTATCGTTATTGGATATTTTGTATACCAATATTTTTTAGGCACATTTTCTTCTGGTTCAACAATATCTTTGAGTAAAATCCCTTGGTCAATGGGTTGTATTACATTTGGAATATTAGTCCAATATAATCGTTTTCTTTCTGCTGCACAAACCAAAGACGAATTAATCATAATTGGCTCAACCCCAACTATTTCAGTTATTAAATTTTTCCATTTATTTTCCATGCTTGCCACATTTTCTAATAAAAAATATTTTGGTTTCACATATTTTAATATTCTTATATAGTCATAGAATAAACCACTTTTTTCTCCGTTTAGACCGATTACTTCACCTCTATCATATTTATAATTACTTAAATCTTGACAAGGACTTCCGCCTATAATAATATCTATTGGCATGATTTTATTTAAAGTTTCTTCTGTAATATTTCTTATATCTCCGAGTTGGATTATATTAGGATAATTCTTTTTGCTAATTTTTATTGAATATTCATCAATTTCGCTTGCATAATAATTATCAATTTCATCTCTCTTTCTCTCTCTCTCTAATGCAACCATTCCACAACTTATTCCATCAAACAAACTTAATACATTCATTTTATATCTCCTTTTCAGCCTATTCTAGCCACTTTATCTCTATACCCTTACAACTTTACCTAACCACGTTTATAATGGCTAGATAAGGCTGTTATGAGGTGTAGCGAGTGTGTTAATCTATTATAGAATACAATTTTAATATAGTTTCATATTCTCCTGTATTTATCCAGTTTTCTTCTATCTTTTTTCTTTTTTCTTTAAACTCAAAAGCACAGTCCAATATATCTCCTTGTTTACATGGATAATCAGCATACCATTTCTTCGATACTTTATATGTATGGACATATCCAGTCCTAATTTCATATAAGGTTAAGAATGTATTTCCCCATTGATTCTTTTCTAATGATGCTACTCCAAAATAATTGCAATCAGAATCTATGATATTAGTATAGCCCAATAGAATTAATTCATATTTAATTTTATCAATAGTTGTTGTCGGTTCAATTTTAGCAACATCATACAACCTATTAATTAATTTGATATTGTCAATTTTTGTAAATGTTTTTTCTGTTTCATTATCAGAACATTTTCTGACAATATAATTCTCCATTTGAGATAATTTTTCTTTTTTTAATTGTTTTGATTTATAATACTTATTGTATAATTCTGTTAAGCATAATATATTATTTATCTCGCCAAATTCAGAAAAGTAATTTAATCTTATTAAAATTCCGATACTTGTTGCATTCAATTCTGTATTTGATATTGTATCAATTAATTCTAATAATGATTCAAATTTTTTATCTTTTAAATCATATAAAATATTAGGGGCGATTTTTTGGATATCTTTAATACTACTCATGTTTGGATATATAATTTTATTAGTTTCATTTACATTTACTTTTCTATTATCATCTCGGAATTTATATTGCCCTATCTCATATCCATAGAACTCATTTGCTTCTTTTATTAATGAATCAATTTTGAGTTTATTATTTTTTAATTGGTAATGATTAATAGCTACTTCATAAAATTTTGAAGTATAATGAGATTTGAACCATGCTAGATAAGCAGAATCACCTGCCATTGATAAAGCATGAGGGGCATTAAATGAATACCTTGCAGACGATTCTATCACGTTCCATACCTTACTAAAATTATCTAAATTACCAATTTTTTCTAACCACCCTTTATTTAATTGCTCTTGTAATTTTTCTTTCTTTTCACCTTTTAATTTTTTCTTTGAAATTGATTTAATTACATCATATGTAGACCCCATTAACATACCTAAAAATCCTAATACTTTCATTATTCCCTCTTGATATAATAAGAAGTGTTGGGAATCTTCTAATAATAAATCAATTGAAATTTCTCCTGTAGTATAAGTTTCTCTGTTCAAAAATACAGATAATAATGTTGAAAAGCCCGGTCTTATTCCAGCTATAAAAGCAGATAATTCAGCTAAATTTTTAGGTTTATATTTTTTTACTTTATTAGTAGTTGATTCTTTTTCACATTGATTAATACAACAAGTGATTCCCTTTTCATAGACTCTCCATGTTAAAGAATCATTATTCACCATTTCTCTTAATTCATCAAAGGTTGGAACTTTTTTACCAATACTAGAAAAGCATTCTTCGATTAAGGAAACTGAATCTACAATTAAAAAATCATTCTTTACCATTTTAAAATCATCTAAATAAGAACCCTCAATGCAAGCACATAATGTTCTTTTTTTAGTAGTTTCAGAAACGGCACTAATTAAACCCACTTTTCTTCTTATATCCCCTTCCATTAATAAATGACCACAAGTATGGCATTTTAAATTAATAATAATGCTTTGATATTCGATACTTTCTTTATATAATTGAATATATTCTGATGGAATAAAATCCTCTATAACAATGAATTCTTTATCTTCTTCATCAGCATACATTTTTTTATCATTATATGAATCAATACACTTTGAAATTTCATTAGAAATATCTACACTAATTCCTTTTGCTCCCGAGTATAATTGCCATGCCGATTTTTCTTTTAATTTCTCTATAGCCATAAGGGGATAACAACTTTCTTCCCCTATTACAATTCTTGATGCTTTCAAGAATGGTTCTTGCTTTGCTATATTAAAATCACAATCAGGCATTTGCCCAGACTGTATTCTTTCTTTAGTTAAAAATCTTTCGGGATAAATTGGTATTTCTGAATTAAATCTGTCAATTGTCGTAAACCCTAATAATTTATTAATGTAGAAGGATGACATACTCCCTCTCGATGTTGTTGTCAAAATCCCACCTTGATTTTCGATTGCTTCCTTTAATATCTTTCTATTAGTCAAAAAGTAATCTACTACTCCACTATCAACGATTTGAGTTACTTCATATATAATTCCATTCTTTCTTTCTTCATTCCGAATTGGTTCTTTTCTATATTCTTCATTTAATATATCTTTAAATATTTTTACTCGTTCATCATAGGTAGTTTTCGGATAAGCAATTGGAATTTTAAATTCTTTATCAAATACAATATTATTGCATTCTGTCACAAATATATTAGTATTCATCATTGAAGTCAAAATTTCTTTATCGGATAGAACACCTTGTTTTTTGAATCTATTATAAATTTCTTTACTGTTCGGATAATCTAAATACCACCCATTTTCATCTGCATATTCAATTTTTTTATACTTCAATATTTGGTTTCTTTTTATATCATCTAATTCATAACTTATATAATGGCTATCTAATCCACATATAATTTGAATATCATTCTCTTTAGATAATTGTAGAATATGTTTGTTTAATTCTTTTTGTTTATCTGTATTATGGTTCTGTACCTCAAAGAAAAAATGATTCCCAAAATAACTTGCTATTTTTAGCCATATATCATCTGCATCTTCATATTTCCAACCAGCTATACAAGCAGATGTAATTATTATTTCTTTTGGGTTCAAGGTAAATAACAACTCTAAATCAATTCTTGGTTTATAATAATATCCATCAATATTAGCCATTGATAAGATATAATTAATATCTTCTCTTGCATTTTCTGTTAACCCAATAATACATATATGGCAATTTGTCTTATCTTTTTCAATTCTATTCTCACCATTTTTATTTTTACCGACTACATAATCTTTTTTTCTGTCCTTTACCCAATATGCCTCCGTGGAATGTACATATTTCAGTCCGTACTTTTCTGCAATCCCATATATCTCAAATTGATTACCTTGATTTCCATGTTCTCCACTATAAATACATTTTGAATTAAGTTCTATTATTCTTTTCGCATAATCTTCTGTATTAGCTGGGCTATCAACAGTAGCCGTATTACTGAAAGATGTATGGTAATGATAATTTTCCACATATAAATTTTTAGAATAATCGGTAACAGAATATGGAAATTTAAAATGTAATGTTGGAATTATTTCTTTTATTAGATTCTCATTTTCAATCACTCTACATTTCCTCCTCCTCAAATTCACTTACAATATCATTTTTCCCATTGTATTTTAAAATCTTTTTTATATCATCTGCTCTAATTTTATCTCCTTCCTTGTATTTTTTGTATAATTTAAACCAACCATCTATATTTTGTCCTCTAACCACTCCTCTAAATTTTGAATATTCTACAATATTATTTTTAAATTTGAGTTCTGCTTTGCAAGAAATTGCTGTAGCATTAGTATCGTAAGTTCTTAATATTCCGCTTATATAAGTTTCATCTTTCCTAAAATATTGACAAATATGTGATTCCACTGTTTCATCAACTGTATATTTACCTCTACAATATAATGTAACGTTTCCGTCTTTGTCGGTTTTTTCATCTACTGTTCTACAATTGTAGCAACATTCGATATTTTTTAAATCATTTTTACATTTATAATTTTTTAACCTTAAATTCTTATACATTTTATTCTCCTTTTCTGTTTTTTAGCATCTAAGTACATTGTACTAAAAAAGGTACTTATTGTCAAGCACCTTTTCAAGTTTATTTCTACCATAATTTTAAATTTTAATACCATACCCCTAAATAGCAGTTCGGACATTCATAATAAGTATCTGAATTTTCATGTTGTAGCGCATTGTATTTTATATTACAATTAGGGCAAATTCCATTGTTAAACGTTGTCATATCTGATTTCAAACCAAAGTAACAAATTATAGAAAATATCAATATTGTGATAGATACAATTCTTATTTTTTTAAATAAATTTGTATTATCATATAAGTTTGCAAATAATAATCCGCAACAACCACCAGATATAACACCTAATATTAAACTTCCTATTATTACATTATATTCCATATCTATTTTTCTTCCTTATCCTTTATAAAACACTCACATTCTTATTCTGAAAATAATGAATAGCTCTGTCTATATTTATTCGGCTTACAAGTATATCTATAACAACTATTTTTGCTTCTGCATTCTTCATTTGTACATTTCGTAATATTATTGTCCATTATTATTCTCCGTTTTTCAATAAAAATTCTGGGTCTACACATTTAAAACTCTGTTTTCCGTCTTTACTTCTGAATACAATTCCCTCTCTTAACGTATCATATAATTTACTCTTACCATGCGTAAATTTCCTTAATTCTTTCAATGTGTTTGGTAAAATATAATTATCATCAATAATTGGCACAAATTTCAATCCATATGATTCCATTACTTCTTTTGCTTTTACAGAATCCACTCTTCCACTTGGATAAATTAAATTGAAAACATATAAGTCATAATTTCCCACATGATATTTATTTCCTTGAATCCCATTACCGACACATTCGCCTTGAATTGCTACCCATTCGTTATCTTTAATCAAATCAGATAATACTTCTTGAATCTTATACTGTTTTGCCACAGTCCAAAAAGATGAATTATCTTCTTTAAATTTCCTTAAATTTCTTGAACAAACTATAAAATCATATTTATCTTTGTTCCATTTATGCTTTCCCTTGATTCTTTGTAATGCAAAGGTTCCTGATTGTCCATCAATTTTTTCAGTTGCAACGAACGGCTCTTTATTCTGTAAATAAAATAGTGTGTTTTCAATTCTTGTTTCATCAGTTTTACTTATAAATGATGGAAATTCTTTAGTATGTTTCTTAGGTAGAACTAACTTTCTAAGCCATTTATATTTCATTAAAAACTTAGGATATTTTTTTGATGTATTATCAATTGTAACATCACTTTCTTTATCCATTGTGCTGTTATATTGTGTAATTCCCATTAATTCAGTCACATCTTCATCTACTCTATATTCTCCATTGGGCAACAAAGATAACGGAAAACAGATTCCTTGACTAATTACCCCACCCATTTTCATAGTTTTAATACGGTAATTTCCACTTCTTAAAAATTCAAACTCCTCTTTCGGTGGTAATACAGAATCAATTTCACAAAAGATACATTTGTCTCCTATTTTATAGTCTGCTTTCTGTACAATGACTTGCCACCCATTAATTTGTGCTAATACAATTCTATCCTTTCCATTGATTGGATACAACGCACTGATTGTTTGGATACTTGCCAATTTCCTCATTTAATCTTCCTCCTCATAATATTTTTCACCTTTAAATTTAATTGTTATTGCTCTACCACAATTTTCACAATGAATGAACTGCGTAGGTTTATCATTTATTTTATTTTTATTAAAACTATTGTATTTCTTACAAAAATTACATTTAATTTTCATTATTCTATTTTACCTTTCATTATCAAAATATATCATTGAAATTTACTTCACCAATTTCTTCTACCTCTAATATTTCATTGATAATAATTTGTTTTGTTTCTTTACCTCTATATACATTTAATTCTAATTCCCCAAAAATACTTATTAAAATATTTTTACCTTCCCCAATATGTAGTTTGTTTCTTAATTCTTCATTAGAACTAAATTTTATAAATTCAACTCCGTCTGAAATAAATTTTAATGTATTCCCTTTCTTCCCCAATAATTTAATATCATTAGTATTAATTTTAATTGAATGTATATGGTATTTTGGTTTAGGTAAAAATTGTTCACTCCACAACTCATTTAAACCGCTAAATAAACCGTATAATCCAATAGGCAAGGAAGTTATCGTTGAACTGATTAGAACGTCTGTATAAGGCTCATAATCGATTGAAAGGGTATTTAATTCTTCTCTTAAGTCATCAATTTTACTTAAATCCAATGAAATACCGAAAGCGTCTTTATCATGCCCCATTGCCCAATTTATCCCTGTACAATTTTCCATATATTGACGTGTAATTCCTTTCCCTCTAAACGAGCCAATTACTTCGTTTCCATGTGGTCTTCCTACTATACATGGTCTATTGTATATATTTGATAGTCTACCGCTTATTAGTCCACTGTATGACCTCTTTAAATCGTCACTACACAATACAATTACATTATCTTCTTTATTTACTTTATCTTCGTTATCTGTTATGAACTGTTTTACTATTCCCATTTGCTCTTTGTGATAATTACCACATAATTCTGAAACTTCTTTTGCATCATCTATTCCTATAAAAGCTTTCAGTACTCTTTGTTTCATTTCTACATTATCACTTCTAATCACTGAATTAATCTTAGGAATTACAGAAAAGGATAAATCTCTTATAGTAAATTCGCTAGACTTATACACATACTGACCAATTAATTCTCTTAAGAATTCATTACTAATTGTTCCATTGAATAAACCAGCTTTTAAGTAGAGTCTATTTTCTGATGACCTTATGTCACACCCATCTGCTATAATTGATAATGCCACTATGTCGATGAATAATTCACTATAATGTACATCAAATTCTAAATCTAACGCTTGCAGAAACTTATGTGTGACACCACAACCACTCAAATTTTTATTACAATCTTGTGATTGATTGTTTATTAATACTCCACAATCAATCGGTGTTTTAATAGCATGGTGGTCTAATACCAGAACATCTGTTCGATTCTCAAATACTTTTCTAGTCTGTTCTACTTCGTTACTACCTGCGTCTGGTATAATCAATAGCGGTCTAGGGTTACTTAAAATTTCTTTAAATACTTTTTTATCTGCTAATCCACGTTCTTTACCATCATGTAATAAGATTTTAATATTCCAATTTTTATTTAATAATTTTAAGTATGCGTATAAAATACTTATGCTTGTAATTCCATCAACGTCTGAATCACATAGGACATAAATATCACTTTGTTTCAGATAATGATATTTTAATAGTTCTACACCCTCTTCCATATTGTTATAAATCAATGGCAAATCAAGATATTCCCCACTAGGTTTAATATAATTCGGAACATCAATAATACCTAATTTTGATAAATAAGATTCTATTGTAATGTCCGATACATTATTGTATATCTCATTAATTTTCATGTTTTACTCCTTTTTATAATTATTTAAAATATCTTCCAAAGAAAACCGAACTTTATCTAAACCCATACAATAAGATGATTTTCTAATTGCGTCCATATCAGATATTGGAATTTTATTAAACTCATTTTCTACTTCTTTATTGATATCATCAATTAATCTTATAACACTATTTTCGAGATATTCCTTGTTACAAGCTACAAATTCTTTTGATTCACACCTATTTTCAATACTTCTTTCATGCTCAATAGTTTCAAATAATTTAGTTTCATATTTACTTAACCATTTAATCCATGTGCCACAATCTTTGCAATACAAACCTGTATTTGTTCCTTTTACTTTTGTAAAATTATTGATGCTATCACATTTTGGACATTTTTTATGTAACCCATGATAAATTACCTTCACCCTTTCATTGTTTTCCTTGTAGTCTTTAAATTTCTGTAATCGTCGAATGTAGCATATTCATTATAAACACACCTTTTCCCTCTATTTACAAAATTCTGCCCAATTTCAAAGCCGTATTTTTCAAGAATACTTGGGTTAATTCCATCTTTTAATCTTAGCATTATTTTCCTCCTATAAAAATTTCTAAAATTGCCTCATTGTGTTTCTGTACAATATCATCTAATAATTTTCTATCACAAGATATATTGTCACAAATTTTTTCGTCATTATAATTATATATCGCAAATTTTTCACAATAGTTAAATTGAGTTGATATACTTTCGTCAAAAACTTTCCAAAAATTCTTCTTATTCATATATTACCTCTTTCCTTTTCCGTAATTTATCCCATACTTCCTTACCTTTATCAGTAGGAGAATCTTTGTGTTCAAGTAGTCTTTCTTCATCATTGTCATATATAATACTTATTTTATTCACATATGGTTTGATTGTATCAACTATCTTGAACACTCTTTTTTCATATTGTTCAAAATCTTTTGTTTTACTACCATATTCATTATACATTGATTCATACTGTCTGTCAAGTGCTATTATTACGTGTTCCACGTTATATTTGATTAATAAATCTCTTTTCCCATTTTGTAGAATCATTGAGAATAAAGCAACTGAATTATTTAGTTCAACAAACCCATCATACATCATTACACTTTTTGGAGATTCAAATAATATCACTTCTTTAGTAGTCTGTATATTTAATTTGTTTAAATTCAGTCCAAATAGTATATTACTCATACAATTAAATTTGTATTCTGTTCCATCTAACATTTGTAAATGAAAATATTTCAATCCTTGTTCAACTAAAATCGGGTTCAAGTTTCTACAATGTGTTGCTACGAAGTTTCCTATATCATCATAAATTGGAATTACAATTTGCTGATTTCGTTTGTAAAACTTGATGTTATATTTCTGCTGAATCTCAATGCTGATTCCCTCATCTATCCACCCTTGATAATAAATATCAGATAAAGTGGATAATACAAATTTATCATATGGCACATTTTCTTTATAGTTACTGGTGTTTCTTAAATACTTTCCTATATCATTTTGCCAATTATAAACATCACGCTTTTTTATATCTTGTTCCCCATTAAAATTAAATGGAATATTTTTATAATTACAAATATATTTTAGTACCTGTATACTCCGTTTTGGATTTCCGATTAAGTCAAACCTTTGTTTTAACAACGTATAAATAGTATAAGCACAATTACAACCACTATAACAATAGAATGTTTTAGTTTCTGTATAGAATCTTAAATTAGCTTTACAATTATTGGAATCAACATTGTGGCAAGCTGATGATATAAACCATTGTTTTCCATGCTTACTTTTAATATGGAATCCATTTTCTTCTAATAGATATTCATAGTCTGATAAGGTTAGAGATTGCTCAACTTCTATATAAAATTGTTTTAATCTTTCATATTCAACTTCTGATAGCATTCTAACCTCCTAGTTTAATTCTTAATACTGTGTGACGTGTTGTGAGCCTTATTTAAGGACTTTAACGTTGTGCATGGTAAGTTGTTCAAATATGCAATTAATTGACTTAAATCGACTGATGGGAATGAAGTTTTTTGCATTAATATATTTGTATCCTAGTTCCCCATGAAAATTGCATATTAAATAATACCTAGAATCTTTGATATCAAATACTGAATATAATCGTTTTGTGCTTTTTTTCGTAGATATACATATCCTTTACTCCCTGTAATCATCATAAATTTCAATTGAATTAACTTCACCAAAATTTATGACTAATTCATATCCAACATATTTTTGAAATTCCGTTAATTCTTCAAAACTGTTCAATTCTATTTCATAATAATAATATAAAAAGTGGTCTATTTTCTTAACATTTAGTAGTTTAACTACAATATCATTTTCTGTTATACTATGAGAACTTCTACTTAGTCTAAATTTCATATTATCATTCTCCTTTAATTTTTTCTAATAAATCTACAATCACATTAGTTTTGAATCCATAACTTTCATTATTTATATATTTTGATTTCTTGCTTAATGCCGAAATACTACTTATGGCATTATATTCTACTTTCAAAGTTCTACGTTCCGTAATAATTTCTTTAAGTTTTTTCATAAGTCTGGAACTCATAACTGCATCACATTTTTTCATTTCAATGTAATGTAAAATATCTTGTTTTTCTAAATCACAAATAGAAATTTCTTTTTCTAATTCTGCTTTTCGTTTTAATACATCATCTAACATTGTATTATACCGATTAGTCCATTCTTCCCCCTTATGTGTATCATATTCTCTTTCTTTGTTAATTGACTTATTCATTATTATTATCCTCCTTTATTTTCTTTCTACATTATATCATAATATTTAAAACTTCGCAAGCTTTATTTTAATTATTTATAATGTAAAATTCCCTATCAACTTGATATACTGATTATATCATGCTAATAGGGAATTTGTCAAGGACTATTTAATTTATTTTTCTACAAGTTCGCAGTCTATGATACGAATAATTTCATATGATTCAATTGAGAAAGAAGTGAATGGTAGAATCAAATTTCCAGTTCTAATATTTAATATCGTCGGTGTGTTAGTCAATGAATTTCTAACTTTCATACCAATATTAGTGTTCACTTCGGCATCAATTTTTCTATACAAAAATACTGTTCCCTTTTCTAATTCAAAAAAATCAATTTTTTTATTATCTTTCAGTTTAATCTCCATTTCTATTTCCTTTCTTAATTACTCTTCCTTTAATATTGTTTCCTTTTCTATCTTTTACTGGTAAATTATCTTTTGTTAAACAAACATAATCAGTATTTCTACAAGTGCCTTTATTCAACATTGAAAATATTTTAATATATTTTGGATATTTTGAGTTTCTACCTTTTATAATATGTGTCACTGATAGTTCCTCCATATTTATTGATTGATTAAATCCTCTTATTTTTGGCACATAAAGTTTAAAAACTTCAATTTCCTTTTTTGTAATCGGTAATAATACCATTGCACCGTCTAGTTTTCTAGTTTGGCTTTTACCTGCGGCTAATACAGCTTCTGTTGGATAGGCTAATTCATCTTCTTTACCATTTAACTGTGAACTAGATTCTAGGAATATATCTAGACTACGTTGTAAAAATTTTAATCTGTCTGTTGCTTTTAATAAAATTTCATCTCCGCGTAACATTCCATCAGCTTCTTTTCTCATTTCAGAATCTAAATAACCATTTAACGCAAGATAGTCAAAGTACACATTTATAATATCTTTTGTTAAAACATATTCTGTGACTTTTTCTGTTAAACTACCAATTGTAAACTCTGGGTCATCAACAACATAGATAGGACTGGATTCTAATATCTTTTGAGCTTGATATACTCGTTCAATTTCTTCTTCTGTTAAATCCCATTCTCTAATAAAACAACGTTCTATATCGGCTATACAAGCTATAAACATGATATCTAGCTCTTTCTTTAAATCCATTTCAGTATTAATAAATAAAGCACCACCACTGAACAATTCATTTTCTATAAATTTGTTCTGTTCGCTATCCCATATGTGAGTAGCAGATGAGAAAATTGTGTCGCCTACCATTGCAACTGTTTTGCCATCACCTGTTTTACCTGAACGGAATATAAACCCATACTCACCATTAAAAATTTCATTCTGATATTCTGACTGAAAACTTCCACCAACTAACCCACCTTGTTTAATATCTTCTATTGTATTTAAAAAGTCTGAACCAGCTTTATAGTCTGTGACATTTCCTTTAGAATTATATTCTCTTCTAATTTTACTTTGTTTTACTTCAAAATAATCTATAACTTGTTTTAAACTATATTTTGATAAATTCTTGGATTGACTTTCTTCGCTCTTATCTAAGTCATATAATTCACTTATATCAAACCCCATTTCTCTGTAATCTCTAAGACAACTATACTTTCTTAATTCTTCATAATAATATTCATACCCTTTATCATTACTCACTATAGGAAGTGTATTTAGATAAGAAATATAATCTCCGTTCGGAAGACCATCTATTAATAAGTTTTCAGCACTTGGATAATTTTTAATATATTCTGCAATATCAACACTCGTTATTAGTTTAAACCCCTTTAAAGCTAAATTACTAATACAAACAAATACAGTTTTATGAATAATGTGTGGAATAAAATCATTTTTACTCAATGGATATTGGTCTTGTAAAAAAAGAGCAGGATTTTTCATCAATGAACCTAAAACAAAATTTCCAATTTGTATATTATATAGTTTTTCTTTGTTGTCAGACATTTTTCACCTACTTACTATTTAATCAAAATTTTCTTCTTTATATTTCAATCTATTTTTATTAAAACAACTTTTTATTGTTACTGTTTTCTCTTCGTCAAAGTTAAAATCTTCTATTGCATTTTCTATTTCTTTTGTCTGTTTATAATGTTCTTTTGCTTGTATATAATAAAACTCAACTAAATTTAAAACACTTCCATTCTCACTATTTTGTAATAAACTTATTCCCTCTATATTAACCATATATTTTAATATATATAAGATTGAGGTATCATTAAATGTTTTATCTTTTTCAATATTCTTTAGTTGGGCAGTTATCAATTTCCATGGAATCAAGGTTTTGTCAAATCCTTGTTCAATATAATATTCTTGAATATAATCTGTGAGCAGTACTCGTGGAGATGGGTTTGTACCTTTATAACATTCTTCATCACAATAACACTTTTTGGTTTTACCTGTTTTACTCCAAACAATGTAGGCATCTTTTGGTTTAACTTTATTTTTACAGTATGGACAAGTTGCCACTTATATTACCACCTCTCTTACTATTATTGATACTGTAGGACACGTTTAGAGCCTTATTCAGCCACTTTATGTATGTGTGTGGTAACTTGTTAGCGTATAAGGATAAAGTGGCTTAAATAGGCTATATTTCAATTGGCAGAATCTCAATTGGGGTTAGGGGATAATCGTTTTCGCTATTATTAAAATCTTTTCTGTATAACCTATGGATAAAACACCTTAAGTGGTCAATATCTGTTTTATCTATACTATTTGACACAAACATTTTATTAAACATGCCACTACGAATTTCATTCATTCTATCCATGCTAGAAATTGTTATTTGGTTTCCATTAGGTGTTAGAATAATGAAACCATCTCTAGTATAATGATAAGGCTTTACCACATTGGTAGTACTCAATAATGATGTTAAACAGTTTGAACTTTTTAACGTTTCAACATCATCTCTTGACGGAAGAATAATTCCAACATGATAATCATATATATCTAGTGCTTTATCATTACACACTATAATTTGTTCTAAAATAATTTCTTGGATATTCATTAGCTATCCACCTCTTTCCCCATTTCAAGATATAATTCATTTACTGTATTACCTTTATTTATTAAACATTTGTATATTTTTTCGTCAATTGTATTTCTTCCTTGTAGTATTATGTAAGTGCATTTATTAGTTTGCCCTATTCTATGTATCCTATCCTGACTTTGTTTAAATTCTTCATAACTAAAACTTAATGAATAATAAATATTATAAGTACATTTTGTAAAAGTAAGTCCTTTTCCTAATAATTGTGGGTGAGCAAATAATAATTTTATTTCACCATTCTTGAATTTTTTGATAATTTCATCACGATTCTTTGTTTTTGATGTCAATCCGACACCATTAAACATTTAGATAGTTTCTCGATTTCATATATAAATTGACACCATATAATGACTTGTTTATCATTACTTATTTCTGATAAAGTTTCTTCTAATATTTTGTCTTTGTTTGTTTTAAATTCCATAATTGTTTTATCTTTATTAATTATAAAACCGCTTGTGATTTCTCTCAATTTCATTAGTTTTGCGGTAAATTCAAATTTCGACCATTCATTAATATGCTCTCTTATACTCTCTACAAAATCATTATAGTGCTCTCTTTGTGTTTTGTCAAGTTCAAATTTTTTTGTTTCAAATATCTTTTCTGGTAAATCAACACAATCTTCCTTTCTTAAAAATACTGATTTATTTCTTAGTCTATTAAAATATGAATCTTTATCTTCGTCTGTCTGATACCATCTATGTGGATTTGCCATATCTTGATGAAAATATCTTGCTCTAAACCCATGGAAATTATTTCCAAAAATATCAGAATCAATTAATTTCATTTGTGGAAATATTTCTTCATTACTATTAGGAGTAGGGCAACCACTTAACACAAATCTATGAGGAATATAATCTATCGTTTCTAAAATAATTGAGGTAATTTGACTTTTCATATTTTTCATTACGGAACTTTCATCAACAATTAAACATTGTATCCCCATATTTTTTATTTCATTTCTTATTATTTTAAAACTTTCATAATTCATTACATAAATATCTGAATTAGTTTTTAAATTTTCTAATCTTTGTTCTTTTGAATTTCCCCATACATTCGTTATTTTTAATTGGGGGAAGAATTGGTTACAATCATCTATCCAAGCAGTTTCAATAACAGATAATGGACATAGCACAATTGTTTTCCCTAAATGACTTGCAATTTCAATTCCAATATTACTTTTTCCTGTGCCTGTATCTGCGAAAATTGCAAAACTTCCCTCGTTTAAAGCGTTTGATACAATATCTTTTTGATACTGCCTTAAATGTTGAGATAAATTATATTGTATAATTTCCTTTTTTGACACTATAAAATTTTCTTCGACAAGTCCTAATTTTTGCAATTTATCAATGGAAGTGCTTGGAAATAGCCACTTCCCATCTTTAAATTTTCTACCTTCAATAGTTCTAGCAAACGGAATTTTTTCTACTGGAATTTCTAATTCAATCATTATCCTGAACACTTTCTTTTGATGAATCTCTAATTTCTTTGATTTCTTTTGCTTTAACCCCTAATGATTTTAGCTCTTCTGATAATACTTTAATATCATTTTGTAATTTCTTTTTTCTATCTACCATTTCTTTTTGTTCTTTTTTACTCTCTTTAGCAATAGTTGACTGTTCTTTACCGGCATCTAACTCAATTTTAAATCTTGCTTTCATATTTTCAATTGAATCAGTGGTTTCTAAATCTTCATCTTTTAATAAATCAAATCTCTTTTCGATTGCCAAGTCATAAAATTCTTTATTTAATTCAATCCCAATAGCATTTCGTCCATTTTCAAGAGCTACTTTATTTACAGTGCCAGCACCTGCAAATGGGTCTAATACAGTGTCATTAGGGCAAGACCATAGTTTTATACACCTTTTTACTAATTCTTCTGCAAATGGGGTTGTATGCCCAATTCCACTATTAGAAATATTCCATACAGAATCTGCCCATTCTGCCCATTCTGCTAGTGTAATATCAGAAGCCTTGATTAATTCGCATTCTCCCTCTTTTTTATAAACATAAACAAAACCTACATTCGCCGCTAAGATAGTATCTCTTGCTTTCATATTTCTGTAATATAAATTCCCTTGTGCCAACATTGCTCTTTGTGCTGAATATTTTCTCCAAAATGCTTTACTCCAAAGTGAAAACTTATTATTCAGCATAATTCTATTAATATCTCCCGTAAGACTTTCTTGCCCCATTTTATTATCTCTACCTAAAGTATAGTTATAATCTTCGTATTGGATACAGAATTTTCCACCTTGTTTTAGTACTCTCTGACATTCTTTTATCACCAGTTCTAGTAGATAATAATATTCTTCATAACTTTCACAGTTTGATAAATCGCTAGGGTCATTACTATATACTCTTAAATTATGATAAGGTGGGCTAGTAATAATCAAATCTACACTTTCAGATTCCATTTTCTTTAATTCTTTAAGACAATCTCCGTTAATCCAATCATTTTTTAATCTCATCATTACACCTCTTTCCACATATAGTCAAACATCTCTTCAAAACTAGGAATATAAATACTAAAATCATTTTTTTTATGAACTTTTACCATGCAAGGAATTCTCCCATCATAATCAATATGTCTTAATAAAATAAATTCTCCATCTTCAAAACTTTTACACGTAAACATTAAATCAGATTGATTTACAGTTCCTAACTCATTTTCATCATCTTGTTCTTGTAAAATATTTATCATATCACCAAACGTTATCCATTTTTCTGTGCCACATATTTTATCTTCATCATCATCTTCCCAATTACTGATATCAATACTCACATTATTTTTACAATTAATTACTGGAATATCATTATATATTTTTTCAATAAAATCTAAATCATTACTTGTAATACTAATGGTTTTCATTATTAAATTCCTCCAAATATTCTCTTGTGAGATTATAGTAGCACGTGTTTAATTTCTTTATTGCAAAATTTAGTAAATCATCATTATGTACTTTTAAGCCATTACAGAAAGGACAATATTTTGAATTAATTTCAATATCGCCATCACGTATGACTTCCCCTATTTCATAATCAGCCCCATCTATTCCATATTTTTCTATTTGCTCTTTTGTGCCATCATATTTTACATTATAATCATATATATATATCTGCTATTTAATTGACCTGTATTTACAAGGCAACCTGTACAAAGTGAATGACCACATTCATCACATTTTCCGACATATTCGGCATGGTAAGTATCTCCACAACATT
Organism: Bacilli bacterium; assembly: GCA_036653735.1. Classification (GTDB taxonomy): domain Bacteria; phylum Bacillota_I; class Bacilli_A; order RF39; family UBA660; genus CAVCAD01. The sequence goes on from JAVVTI010000001.1 coordinate 86,304, forward strand.
CACACGTTTCATAGCCTATTGACATTTTTTATCTCGCTTTCTAATAATAAGGGATACCATTTGATACCCCTTATTCAATTAATTTTTATTCTATAATAATTCCTCTGTCGCATGAAAATGAAACAAACTCATTATAAATATTCCCTAATTCTGTTATTTCATCATCAGTCGCATTTGTAATTTTCTTTCCAGCGCCTAGTTGTTCCTCAATCGTTTCGTTTACATAAGATGGATAAAGCTTAAATAATTTAGCACAATATGGCTTGATTAATTCAAAGTAATCTTCTTTCGTCATAGCATTGTTTGTTACTTTAAATTCTTTCAATCCTACATTTTCATCTTTTGCCGATTGTTCAATTGCTTTTTCAATTGCCGACATTAAATTTTCAGCAGTAAATGGGTCAATAAAAGTTTGAATTGCATATCGACTTCTTGCGAATGCTCCTTTAGTTTCTTTGCAAAGTGCTTTTGAATAGATAGTGTCATTGGTTTCTGCGTCAATTCCTTGTGCTTTTAAGAAGAATACAAAATCGCATAAGTTACGGACAAATTTTGTTGAACCCTTTTCTTTATCACTTCCGTATGGAATAACTCTTGTATAAACTTCGCCTGTTATTTCATCTGTAACTTCTACTGTTTGACCGTGTGATAAAAAGACCACTGTATATCCGAACATTGTAAGTAAATTTATCTGTTTTTTAAACATTGCTCTAGCAACCATATAGCCATTTGGATTTCCGTCACTTGCTTTCTGAACCATTCCGACTTCTAACACACCATATCTAAGTGCCACTTTCTCTTCGGCTCTAGCAACTAATTCTTCTACTACATCAATAATAACTGTCTGATATACTTTACTTGCTTTATCATAATCAGATGTCAACTGTTTTACAATTACTGTGAAATCGTCCCAACTTGTAATAGGGAATTTAGGACAACTTCGGCTATTACCCCCACTCTCTGCCATTAATAACATTGGTTTTGGTAATCGTGTAGATTGGAATGTTTTGCCTGTATCAGAATCACCATACAACATTATTTTCTGTGCTTGTAAACCACTTACAATTTCAGTTTGTTGTGGTGCAAAAATATCTACTTTCATTCTTTTCTCCTTAATTTTATTTTATGTAAAAAGGGGAATTTCACCCCTTTATTTAATTATATTTTAAGCGAATGGGTCATTTTCGTCAACTTTTACAGAACTCTTTTTTGTGCCTAGTCCAGTTTTTGGTTTATCTGTTCCTTTATATTTTCTTGCTTGAATTTTAGATGCAATTAAAATATCTCTTTCTTTTAACAATTCTTTCATTGATTCCATTTCGATAAATTTATCATTTTCTTCATCTAATTTTGGGTCACCTCCGAATACATTAAATTCTGTAATTGTAAATCCCATTGTAATATTGCTTTCTCTCCGTCCAAAATGCCCCTCTTTTACTGTATTATCACCACCAATTTGGACTTGTAATACTTCTAAGTCTAGTTGGCAACAATCCCCTAATTCATATAAGTCTTTAAAATCGTCTGATAAGTCTTTATCAACAATAATTTTTAATGGAATAACATTAATCCCACCATCTGCCCCACCACTTAAATAACAAAACTCAACGATTAACCGACCTGTTTCCTCTTCGTTTTTAATTTCTGGAAGAATTGATTTTACCATTCCTGTTAGTTTACCGTCCGCGACATCTTTTTCTGGAACACCACTACTTGTAATCTGGAAAGTATTTAACTGTGGGAAAGCTTTAAATTCACCTTGTTCATTAGCATAAGAATTTTCACTCACAGAACATTCAGCCATTACTCTTTTCCCTTTTTCATATTCCATAATTGTTTGTAATGCTTTAAATCTCGGATTCTCAATTAGTTTTCCTTTTTCTTCTTTCATACAGTATGTTGGAAAAAATTCAAGACCATAAATTTCTCCGTTCGATTCAATTGTTAAACTAGGATTTTTAAATTCTTTTTTTACAATCGCTCCTTTTAATTTTGAATTATTCTTATTTATAATTTCTGCATCGTACATTAAATTAATTTCATCAATTGTTCCTACAATCTGAAACTTATTAAAACTTTTTTTTAATTCTTTCTTATTTTCGCTCATTTAATTTCTCCTATTATTTAATTTATTTTATGTAACATATATAATTACAAGCAATTACATTTCATCCATTGCTTAATATTTCTGTCTTTCCTGACACTCTATTTTATGTAAAATAGGCAATTTATCCTATTTATTGGAAACTTCCTCAATTATATTCTTTGCTTTTATGGAAGTTTTACACCAGTTTTTAATATCCTCTACTGTTTTGAAGGTACCATTGTTAATCATATCTATAATAACTTGATGTGATACTTCACCGCCTTGTGCTAATCCTTTAATATGGATTTCTTTTAATCTTTTATTAAAACTTTCTATAATTTTATCTACATTTCCATCATTAAAATGTTCAATGATTTCGCCATTCATATTTCCCATTTTTTACCTTCTCTCGTTGTTTATATATTATAATATACTATTTATCTTTTGTCAAGTCAAATATAATTAGTTCTTCGGTATATGGTAAAGTTTTTACCCATTCCACAAAATCTACCGACCATTCTGTTAATTTATGGTTTCTTCTTGCAAAGTACATATTTCTTAATACTTGATAGCTTAAAACAACTGTTCGTTTCTGTAACCACGAGTTTGGAAGTAATTGTAATAATTCTCGCCAATACCTTTTATCTTTTGTTTCAAGATATTTCAGTCTTAAGTCTTCTAAACGATTAATTAGTGTATCCCATATTTCTGTATTTGTATCCTTATCACATTCAAAGCAATCTATGGTAATCGGGGTAGTTGCTAATTTATGCATCTTACTAGTCGAATTAGCTACTGTTCCGACTTTATACGTGTCAAATTCAGACCACCAATACATAGGGGCTGTGATATCTACACTAGCCATAATTTGACGCATAAACTTGCTATGGTCAGAACCCGATAGAATCAATCTTTGCATTAAAGATGAATCATTCTTACCTAATATGAAATAATTCTCATTATTATAAGTTCTACTATCGCATTTATTCCATGATTCAAGAGGATTTCTCATTCCTCTAATTGCGTGCATAAAACCCCATGTACTTGTAAAATTAAATTCCATATTATTTCTCTCCTACAATTTTAATTTCATATCCTAATTCTTTTCAATTTCTTCAATTGTTAATTCTTTTTTAGGCTCTTCATATTCCCATAATAATTCTCTATCATCAATTGTATTTTGATTTAAAGCATCTTTTTTATAACCATAAACTTTTACAATATCATATGAAGAAAAACTTGGTAAATCATTTTTTAATCTGATATTTTTGATAGCAGCTTTTCTATTCCAAGTTTTGGTATCATATAAACTCAATCCACAATGGTCTGTCACCACCATACATCTGCTTCCCTTTACTATTTCTACCATGTAACCACTTTTCAAATCTTCAATTGTAAATTCTTTTTCCATATAATCACTCCATTCTAAAATTATATAGCCACATTCTTTGTAATAATCAGTGGAGCCATGAAATAGAGAGCCATAAAGGGAACGGTAACAAGTTTCTGCTCCATGCACATAATAACAAGTGGTTTCCGAACTATTTTCATCATCATCATCACTATTTATCCAATGACAACCATTTTCATCAGCACATTTAATAAAATCTTTTGCTTCCTCTTCTGTTTTACAATGAATAGCGATATCTTTGTTTATAAAACTGCTCCAGTTAAACTCTTTTCTCATTTTTTTATTCTCCTTCTTATTTGTTTATGAATCTAAAATCATAATATCATACTATATTTAATATGTCAACATAAATTTTAAACTTATTAATTGTTAATATGTTTAATTATTACAAATTCATTCTTTTCATTTGGAATAATTATTTTATTAATAGGGGAATTTTTAAAATCTCTTGCTATAGAGTTATCATACATAGACCGTACAATAGAATTATTGTACATTCCCAGTATTGTAGAATAATTCCACATTCCTTGTACTGCAGAGTTACAGTACATTCCTTGTACTGTAGAGTTATTATACATTGCCTTTACTATGGAATTATCATACATTGCCTGTATAATAGAATTATTAAACATTCTCGGAACTATAGAATTATCCAACATCCTCTGTATAATAGAATTATTAAACATCTCTTTTACGGTAGAATTACCTATCATCAACTGTACTGTAGAATAATCATACATATTATATACGATAGAATTATCCAACAATACAATCACATTATTACGTAGACTACCAACTTCACACCCTTTAAGTCTATAATAACCATCAGATAATTTGTTTATTTTTTGATTTACTAGTACGTGTTCCTCCCACCAAACAATAACCGCATCCCTGAATAATTTCTCATATTTCCACTTATCTATTTCAAACCATTCAGGAACAATATCTTGGTCAACAATAAATTTCCAATCAATTGGATTTGTCCACCATTCATCATTAATTGGGATAAGTTCTGCTCGAACAAATGTTTTGCTTGCGTTTAGATAATTATCCTCAATACCTAAAGATTCCAATAAATCTGAATGGCTATCGTTTACACCCTCTGCAATGATTATCCTATTTTTAAAAATAATGCCACTTTTGAATTCACACATTTTTTATTCTCCTTTAAATTGCCACACTATTGATTGCATCAGTAATTCTTTCTTTCCTAACATCAATATAACCTCTCGTAGTCGCTATATTAGAATGTCTTAATACTTCTTGTATAACCTCAATTGGAACTCCATTTTCGCTTAAATTAGTTGCTGTAAAATGTCTTAAACTATGATTATGTAAATTTGAAATTTCATCTTCTGTAAATAATCCTGTTTTATGTGCAATCACTTTTAATGTTCTTGACAAACTAATTCTATCCATTTTTGTTCCTTGGTTACTAACAAATAAATTATTGCATCCACTCTTGCGTGTTTTAATATATTCATCAATCATCTTGACTGTATCATCACTCAATGCAATATAAGCTTCTTTATTTCCTTTACCTATAATAATAATGGCATTATCTTTTGTTCTGTTTAAATACTGTTCTAACGTTAGATTAATCAATTCAGAAACACGAAGTCCACTTGTGCCAAATAATTGAATGATTGCTTTATCCCTGTTGTTTTTTGAAAATTTAAGCATTGCTTTTACTTGATTATTTGAAAGTGGTTCTGCTACTTTTTTACGAATTTTAGGTAAAACAATATTCATACAAGGATTCTTATCTTCAAAACCATCTAATTCTAAATAATCAAGTGTCTTATAAAAACTTGAAATTGCACTAACAATTACATTTTTGGTGCTAGGTGATAATTCTGACCGATATGTTAAGAACTCTTTTACATCTTTCTTTGTGATTTCAATTGGTTCTTTTCCACAGTGATTAAAAAAATCATTGATGTGAATGACATAAGTATTAATTGTTCCATCACTATGCTCGAACTCTCTTTGTTGATTCACGTATAATTTGATTAAGCTTTCTCTGGTCATATCGGTCACCTCTTCTATTTAATAAACCTATTATATCATGTATAGATTAATCTGTCAACATATTTTTATACTTTAATTAAAAAATCAGGATTAAACTTAATAATCTTATTAGACGTGCATAGATTAACCCATACATATCCATTAAAACAATCTAAAACAATACCTCTTTCACCTCTATAAGAACAACGACTATCAATCATTACAATATCATCTTTTTCAAATTTATTTACAGTCTTATGTTTTTTAAATAATTCTTGTATCATTGGTAAAAGTTCTTTCATATCATCATTTGAAATTTGTACGGCAATTTTATTATTTTTATTTTCAATTATAGTATTTTCGGCATTCTTTGTAATCGAATAATTTTCCGTATCACATTTTAATGTTATTTGTTTAGGCTCTTCATATTCCCATAATAATTCTCTATCATCAATTGTATTTTGATTTAAAGCATCTTTTTTATAACCATAAACTTTTACAATATCATATGAAGAAAAACTTGGTAAATCATTTTTTAATCTGATATTTTTGATAGCAGCTTTTCTATTCCAAGTTTTGGTATCATATAAACTCAATCCACAATGGTCTGTCACCACCATACATCTGCTTTCATCTGCTAATTCTACCATGTAATCGCTTCTTAAATCTTCAATTGTAAATTCCTTTTCTTTTTTCATATAATCACTCCATTCTAAGATTTTATAACTTTTTTCTTTATAATAAGATATCGGACTATAGTGAAGAATCATTTCTTCTGAATATAGATTTTTACTATCATAACAAGTTTTGTTTTTATACCATATCCAATTAATACAATCTTTTTTGTCATGTTTCCAACTAATCCCATGTTCATAAGCACATTTAATAAAATCTTTGGCTTCTTTCTCTGTTTTGCAATGAACTGAAATATTTTCATTCTTAAATTCTTCCCAGTCAAGTTCTTTTCTCATTTTTTTATTCTCCTTTTTATTTGTTTATGAATCTAAAATCATAATATCATACTATATTTAATATGTCAACATAAATTTTAAAC
>JAVVTI010000002.1:0-60079 GCA_036653735.1 Bacilli bacterium
TGAGTGTATCATCTATATAAGAAAGAGGCAAATGAGTGTTTTTATAAATTAAGTATATTAAAAGTTCTAAATTATTGAAAATGGTTTAATCATTTTCAATAATTTAGAACTCTATTTTCTATTGATTATATAAAATTTAGTAATTGTTAACATAATTATTATAATTCAATTATATTTGAGACTTTTAATTATCAGTTTTGAAATCACCACATTGCATATTAACTTTAACTACATTACCATTTGAGAAAACAATGTTGCCAACACAATCATTACCTTTAAAAACTAAATCTTTTAAGTATTCAGCTTTTTCTAACAGCTGAAGTGTTACTTCTCCGGTAAATGGAGCTTTTAGTGCACATTCCTTACCTGGAATAGGATATTCACAGTAGTCCTGGAAATACAATTCTCCTGCTTTTTTAACAAGATCAACTTGAGTATCAAAAGCCTTTTTTTGTGCTTTATTATATATTTTTAATACATTGGGCACAGCCATCGTAACAATTATACCTAGAAGAGCTATTACCGCTAATAGTTCTATTAATGTAAAACCTTTTTCTTTTTCCATATTATACCTTCTTTACTATTAAATTTTATTATAATAATTTATATTTGTCAACTATACATATTTGTCTACATTTTTTGGAACTTTATCATTTATAATCATATCAATAATTCTATCTTCCTTATCTTTAGAAACATCTTTACCAGTTAAAGTACTTATTTCTGATATGATATCTTTAAGAACTGTTTTATCTTTGAAATTTCCATCTTGTAACTTCTTGGCAAGAGAAATTATAGTTTCCTTATTAACCTTGGTTTTTTCTTCTATTTTATTAAATAATTCATTATCCATATTTTCACCTAATATAATATATGGCAAATGCCTTTATAGGTTACTTATTCTCACCTTTATTTTTAAACTGGAGAATAATAGGCGTTCCTTTAAAATCAATGCTACTTCTAATTTTGTTTTCTAGATATCTTTTATATGAAAAATGAATAAGCATTCTAGAATTAACTTCTATATCAAACCTAGGAGGTTTGATACCACTTTGATGACAAAAATATATTTTAGGTCTTTTATTTTTTACTATAGGAGCTGGGTTTTCAATATATGCATCAGTTATTATTTCATTAATAACCGAAGTTTTTACTTCTTTAATAGTATTTTCATATGAAAGAAGAACCTCAGGCATTAATGTATGTATTCTCTTTTTAGTAAGGGCACTTAGAAAAACTATACTAGCCCATGGTAGGAATTGAAATTCATCTTTAATAGTTGCTGTCATTTTTTTTATATATTCTTCTTTTTCATCTATTAAATCCCACTTATTAACAACAAGTACTATGGCTTTTCCTGCTTCTAAAGCATATGATGCAATATGCTTATCATGTTCAACTATACCTTCTAATCCATCAAGAACAAGTAAACAAACATCACTTCTATCTATTGCTTTCATACTTCTGATTAAGCTATACTTCTCAACAGACTCAAATATTCTTCCTTTTTTTCTAAGACCTGCTGTATCTATTAATATGTAATCACTTCCATTATACTTAAAAGGTGTATCAATAGCATCTCTAGTAGTTCCGGCTACATCACTTACTATTACTCTTTCTTCATTAAGTAATGCATTTACTAAACTACTTTTACCAGTATTAGGTCTACCTATTACACAAAACTTTAACTTATTTTCATCTTCATCAATATAATTATTAAAATCTTTAGTAATAAAATTAAACATATCATTAATTCCAAAGTTTTGCTCACCACTAACTTCAAAGTAATCATCAAATCCTAACTTATAAAAATCATAAATATTATCTCTAGCTACTCTAGCATCAACCTTATTAATAGCTACTACTACCTTTTTTCCGCATCTTTTTAATTTGTCACGGATAATTAAATCATTAGAAGTTATACCATCTTTTCCATCGACTACTAGGACAATAACGTCACTTTCTTCTATAGCAATATCTACTTGCATATTTACTTGCGTATTAAAGTCTCCATCAGATAAATCAATACCTCCAGTATCTATTAAACCAAATGTTTTACCAAAAAAATCAACATTAGAGTATATTCTATCTCTTGTTACACCAGGATGATCTTCAATTATAGCTTCTCTCTTACCAACTAGTTTATTAAATATAGTACTTTTACCAGTATTAGGTCTTCCAACAAGTGCTACAGTATATTTTTTCATAAAAGACCCCTCCGTTTTCTAGAATAGAGTATAACATAAAATGAGAATATTATAAAGTTAAATCTCTATAAGTATTCTCACATGCATAATAACTATTATATATTATCTTGAGTAATTATCTTAACTTTTAGATAGTTTCGCCAACCATTGTTATCTGGTGTATCATCATTTCCATCTTTATAAACACCTAATACTCTCCACTCAACATCTCCATTTTTAAGCCAGTTATTAACTTCTGTTCCCTTATATAAGCAATAAGGATTAGCTTCATCAATTGTAGTACAATCACAATCAAAACCAGCAGCTTTTTTTGCAGCAAGATCTTTACAAATTATATCAAGTAAATCACCACTTTTAGTAGAGCCGGTTTTTCCTTCCCAAATAGCTATATATGAATTATTTAAATATCTTACTAAAACCTTTTTGTCATTCATATTAGATTTGTCTCTAGGATCAACTATACAATCTTCTTCAATTTGTCCACTCTTACATTTATCATCTGCTTTTAGATATCCTCCTACAAGTAAATCCTTAATAGGAACTTCTATCTCAGTTTTATTAGTACCAAGAGAATTAAACAGAGCCTTTCTATCTTGAGCATATACTTCTGCTGCTGACAAAATTAAATTCTTTTTTGATTCATATACCCTATTGTTAATATTCTTTACTATTAAAAATGTACTTGGTACCACAATTAAAATCATTATACCAATAATAGCGATAACTGAGAGAATTTCAACTATTGTAAAGCCTTTCTTATTTAAACATTTCATAAACTTGTCCTCCTTTTATTTTATGAGATTTTAATCTTTCCACTAAACGTTTTACCCATATCTGCCCCTTGATTTCCTTCTATTTCTGCGTATGTAACGCTTAATGTATAAGTATGAGTAATACCTTTATCTATAGATATATTATTTATAATACTCACATCACTTTGAGATGTAGGTATACTTGTTTTAGTAATATTTGCTCCTGTTTGTGTGCATGTTAAAGTATAAGTTAATAAATCTTTATTAACTAAAGTATTAACAAGTTCAGTCCATAAAATATTATATGACACTGCCTCATCACCATCGTTTTGAATACTAAATGTCTTAGTTTGAGTCCAACCTGGGGATATTTTACTACCATTTATTGCATTAGTATCCATAAATTTAACTTTAAGTTCTTTAAAAGATACATTAATACTACTAGTATTATTAATACCTAATATTTCGGTTTTATAAAAAGCATAAGAAAAGCCAATATAACCAAGTAATAAAGAAAATACTATGCCAATAATCAAAATAATCTTTATTCTTTTCATAACTTATCTCCTATATTTAAATTATACTTTAAAAATATAATAAATTCAAGAAAAATCATTTAGTTATATCAATTATTTTTGTAATAATGTCAATTGTACTTAAAGCATTATCTATTTTATCAGTAACTCTTAAATGATGAACATCTTTCATTTCTTCTATCATTTCATTAATAGAAGATGCATCTCTATTAAGAATTTTATACCAAGAAGAGTTTTCTCTTAAATATTTTAAATATCTAGGATTTTCTTTTAACTTATTTTGCACAACTATATTCATTTAATCACTATAAAACCTATCTATATCCTTAAACTTAGTAGATTTACTCTCCTTTTCTTTCTTAGAATCATTTCTAAGTCCTGTTAAATCTTCTAAAAGAGAAACAGCTTTTTGAACAGTACTTAAATTACTTTGTAAATTATCAGGATTAATACCTTTTAATGAATTAATAATATTTTTCATATTAAAACTTGTTTCACTTGTTTCACCAAGTAAAGCCCATACTTCAGAATTTTCACCATACATATCATAAGTTTCATATAATTGTTGATACGTATATTTCTTATCTAAGATATTCTTAGCAAACTTAGGGTTACTCTTTATAAAAGTTTTAAACTCATCTAACTTACTCATATATACTCCTATTAACATAATATGCATATATTTATAATATTATCTTACAATTTAAACTCATCAAAGAAATCACTCATAGTTAGATTATCATTTATTTTAGTTTCTTTTAATACTGGATTTTCTTCTTTTACTTTATCATCATTAATAATATTTTCTTCTTTAGAAGTAATTGTTAATAAAACAGGCTTTTCTATGATATTAATTACATCTTTTTTAGTATATAAAGATCCTACTGATAATAAATCAGATATGACAGTATCACTTGCTTTTAATTCATTTATTTCATCACTAACTATATTACAAATACTTTTAGATGAAGAATTAATTACATTTTTAATATAATATTTCTTACTTTTAGGACTCTTAATTAATAAAGAACCTTTTTTAGCTCTAGTAGTTTTTAATATCTCTATAATTTTAACTCTTTTACATGTATTTTTATCAGTAAAAATAGTAGCATAATCTTTTAATATATCTATGACAAAAGCACTTACTACAGCATCATCTTTAAGATTCATAAGTTTAACACCACTTGTTCTTAGACCAACAGTTGGGATTTCCTGTGTACTAAATTTAACAGCGTAACCATTTTTACTTACAGATAGTACTTGATCACCCATATTATCACTTACACTTACTACCTCATCGTTTTCTTTTAATTTAATACACATAATAGCTTTAGAGTATCTTTGGACTATTAAATCTTTTTGATATATTCTTTTTACCATACCTAGTTTAGTAAATATAGTAATGTAACTATTATTTTCATTAACTAGAGGCATAGATTTAATTATCTTTTCATTATCACTAATACTTACTATAGAACCAATAAAATCTCCTACATCCTTGTATTTAGTTTCATTTAAGTTTCTAAGAGGAACATATAAATAATTACCAAGAGAAGTAAATAATACAACTGTATTAACATTATTTAATTTATAAATGCTTTCTAAGTAATCTCCTTCTTTTAATCCAGTAGATTCTTTTTCATAAGCATTATAACTTTTAAGGGTTACCTTCTTTATATAACCAGCTTTAGAAATACAAACAATATAATCATCTTTACTAATCATATCTAACTCATCTATTTCTATAGAAGTTATTTCATCATTAATAATACTTCTTCTTTTAGTTTTAAATTCATTTCTTACTTCTATTAACTCATTTTTCATTACTTCTTTTAATGCTTCTTCATCATTTAATATATGAGTTAATTCTTTTATTAAAATACATAGTTTATCATACTCTTCTCTTAATATAGTAACATCTGTATTAGTTAACTTATAAAGTTGCATCATAACAATAGCTTCAGCTTGAATACGTGTAAAATCATAAGTATCTACTAAATTATTAATAGCATCACTTTTATCTTTACTTTTTCTTATTAAAGCAACTATTTCATCGAGTATATCCATTGCTCTAATGAAACCTTCTATTATATGTAAACGAGCACTAGCATGATCTAAATCAAACTTAGTTCTTTTATGTACTACTTGCTTCTTATGTTCAATAAATGCATCAAGTGCCTCTAAAATACCCAAATACTTTGGTCTTTTATTAACTATAGCAACCATATTAAAAGAGTAAGTTACTTGCATATCAGTATTCTTAAGTAAATAATTAGTAATAAGTATTGCATTAGCACCCTTTTTAAGATCTAGAGCTATCCTTAACTCATCATTTTTATCGGATTCATCTCTTACCTCTACTATACCATCTATTTTTTTATTAATACGAATTTCTTCTATTTTCTTAATTATATTACATTTCAGAGTATCATAAGGAATCTCGGTAATAATAATTTGCTCATTACCTTTATTTTTAACTATTTCAAACTTACTTTTAACAACTATTTTACCTCTACCTGTTTTATAAGCTTTTAATATCTCGGATTTACCTTCAATAATACCGCCTGTAGAAAAATCAGGTCCCTTAATAATATTAGTAATAGTTTCAAAAGAACAATCAGGTTTATCTATTCTTTTAATAGTAGCATTTATTACTTCTTCTAGATTATGAGCAGGTATATTAGTAGCATATCCAGCACTTATACCAGATGCTCCATTAACAAGTAAATTAGGAAAGTTAGCTGGAAGTACAGTAGGTTCTTCTTGATCATCATCAAATGTAGGAGCCATATCAACAGTATTTTTTTCTAAATCTTTTAAAAGAACATTACTTATTTTAGTAAGTCTTGCCTCAGTATAACGCATAGCCGCAGGACCATCTCCATCAATAGAACCATTGTTACCTTGTATTTCTACTAGGAGTTCTCTTTGTTTCCACTTTTGAGATAAACGAACCATTGCATCATATACAGAAGTATCTCCATGAGGATGATAATTACCTATAACATTACCAACAGTTTTAGCACTTTTTTTAGTTTCTCTATCATATGTATTTCTATCTTTATACATAGAAAAAAGTATTCTTCTTTGAACGGGTTTTAAACCATCCCTAGCATCAGGGAGTGCTCTATCTTGGATAATATATTTAGAATATCTTCCAAAACGTTCTCCCATAATCTCTTCTAAAGAATATTCATATACTTTTTCTACTATTGTTTTCTCTTTTTTCATATATATCACCTACTTCTTTTTCTTAACTTCAAATTCATCTTCTAGTGAAAATTCAACATTTTCTTCTATCCATTCTTTACGAGGTTCTACTGCATCTCCCATAAGAACATCTACTCTTTTTTCAGCAAGAAGAGCATCATTTATAGCAACTCTTATTATACTTCTTGATTCATTGGACATAGTAGTTTCCCATAATTGATCAGCATTCATTTCACCTAATCCTTTATATCTTTGTATATTATAGTTTCCTTTATATGTTCTTTTGAAATCATTTAATTCATCATTAGTATTAAAGTATTTCTTATCTTTACCCATAGTTATTAAATAAAGAGGAGGCATTGCTATATATAACATACCTTGCTCTATTAAGGGTCTCATAAAACGATAAAAAAATGTAATCAAAAGGCACTGTATATGTGCTCCATCATCATCAGCATCTGTCATAATAATAACTTTACCATAATTACTATCTTCATAATTAAAATCTTGACCAACACCTGCATTTATAGCATGAACAATAGTATTAATTTCTTCGTTTTTAAAAAGTTCGACAACAGATGATTTTTCACAGTTAATTATTTTACCTCTTAAAGGAAGTATTGCTTGATGCTTTTTATCTCTTCCACTTTTAGCAGTTCCTCCAGCTGAGTTTCCTTCTACAATAAAGAGTTCATTCTTCTTATGATCCTTACTTTGAGCTGGTGTAAGTTTACCAATTAATACTCTTTCTTTGTTTAGTTTTCCCTTACCACTTCTAGCTTCTTCTCTTGCTTTTCTTGATGCTTCTCTTGCATATTTACTCTTTAATGCTTTATCCATAATAGCTTTAGCTGCATTCTTATTCTCTTGTAAATAAAAGGTTAGTTTTTCATATATTAAACTTTCAGTTGCACTTCTTGCACTGGGAGTACCAAGTTTACCTTTAGTTTGTCCTTCAAATTCTAAAATACTTTCTGGTATTTTTAAACTAAGTATTGCACTAAGACCCTCTCTTGTATCGTTTCCTTCTATACCATCTTTTCCTTTTAGTAGATTATTAGACTTAATATACTCATTAAAAACTTTAGTTAAGGCTGCTTTAAAGCCTACCTCATGAGTACCTCCATCAATAGTTTTAACATTATTAACAAATGATATAATTTTTTCACTATATTCATTAGTATACTGTAGAGCAGCATCAATTATAATACCACCTTTTTCACCATGAATATCAATTACAGGATTAAGTGTCTCTTTACTTTCATTAATTTTTTCTACAAAAGAAACAAGACCATTATCATAATGATATATAACTTTTTTATTACTTTCCTCATCTTCTATTTGAGAAGTTAAAGTATTAATAAGAAATGAGCTTTCTTCCAAACGTTCACATATTGTAGTAAAACTAAAATAAGTTGAGGTAAATATAGAACTATCAGGCATAAAAGTAATTCTAGTTCCTGTTTTTTTAGTAGTTCCAACTTCTTTTAAATTCTTATCAAGTTTACCACCATCTTTAAAAGATATTTCATGTATTTTACCATCTCTATATATTACAACCTTCATCCACTGTGAAAGGGCATTAACAACACTTGCTCCTACCCCATGAAGACCTCCACTTACTTTATATCCATCACTTTCAAACTTACCACCAGCATGAAGCATAGTAAATATAACTTCAGGTGTACTCATTCCATTTTCATGCTTACCACATGGAATTCCTCTACCTTCATCCTCAATAGTAATACTCTTATCTTTATTAATACGAACATAAATATTAGTTCCATAACCATTAATAACTTCATCAATAGCATTATCTATTATTTCCCATACCAAATGATGAAGTCCTCTTTTATCAGTACTACCTATATACATACCAGGTCTTTTTCTAACTGCTTCTAAACCTTGTAATATTTTTATTGATTTCTCATTATATGTATTCATCCTAATTACCTCTTCTTTATAATCATAACATAAATTAAAAAAGACTGTAAAGTCTTATAAATCTAAAAACTCAGTTTCATCATTTTTATTCTTTGACCTATTAGCTTTATAAGTAGGTGCTTTTTCAATTAACTCACTTTTCTCTTTAAATACACTATCAATATCAGTATCATGACTAACTTCATTATTTAAACTCTTATATTGTTCTTCTGTAAGTAAACTGTCTATTTCAAAAGTTCTATCATCAACTAAATCCTTCATAAACTCTTTATTCTTACTATTTTTCTTACTGCCTTTTTTAAGAAGCAATCTATTAAATATAGATGGTAGAAAAAACATTCCTAGAGAATAGTAAGCACTTTTCCTATAAATAGATGATAGACGACCATTTACTTTAATAAATAAAACTATATTACCAATAGGAATAAATAAAAGTAAATAATAAAAAAGTGGTATACCTGTTATTTTAAGTAAAATATATAGATTATAAAATGGAATAAAAGCATAATATAATTTATAGTCTTTATCCTTAAATACTTTGTATAAAGATGTCATAATAAATACAACATATAAAACAGATAAACTATAAGATATAACTAAGAATATATTAATAACATTAATAAAATAAGTTGAAAAAAGAACATTTTCCATATAATCACTTTCCTTCTCTATTATTAATTTTACAATAAATTATTCATTAAATCAAATGATTTTTCTAAAAATACTTAAAAGTACTTGCAAAATACCAAAATATATATTAAAATAGATTAGGTTTTCAAGAAATGGGCTTGTAGCTCAGCTGGTTAGAGCGTTCGTCTGATAAGCGAGAGGTCGAAGGTCCAAGTCCTTCCAGGCCCACCATTTTTTTAAAACATATGGCCTGTTGGTGAAACGGTTAACACATACGCCTTTCACGCGTACATTTATGGGTTCGAACCCCATACAGGTCACCAATTAAAATATAAAGCCCTTATATAAAGGGCTTTTATTATATATATATATATATATTAAATTATTTATGATTATAAATCTAAAATAAGAAAGGATGGATAAATAATTGTTAAAAAAAATAACGTATAGTGAAACTTACTTTACTAAAAATAGAAATAAGAAAGCAATTATTACAGATATAGATAATGAGGATTTTGAATGTATTATAAATGAATTTCTTAGTAAAAAAGATAACGAATATGACTCTATATTATGTATGATAACAAAACCTAAAAAAATTATTAAAAAAGGTGACTTAGTAGAGTTTAAAATTAATGAAATTACAAAAATAGTGATAAAATAAGAATGAGACCGCGCTGGTACTTCAGCACGACCTCACTCATATACTTATATACTCTATTTTAATTATTATATTAATTTTTTAAAAACACATTTAAATATTTAATGTTTGATTTATAATAATATTTTAAGGATTAAAGTCAAAGAAGAATTAAATAAAATGGACTATTGTATATTGTTTGTAAAAGTATAAAGATGTGATAAAGGTTTTATTTACTTATAATTTTAAAGTAAAATAATAAAGTTTATTTTTTTGAACTTAAGTAATTAATAATATATAAAACATATAGTTATCCTATTAAATAGTGAAATAATATGATAAAATAGTAGTATAATTTATAGGGAGAAAGAATTATGTTTGAAAATAAGAAGATTTTAATATTAGGTTTTGCTAAAAGTGGTTATGAGGCTGCTAAAGTATTAATAAAAAGAAATAATAATGTATTTATAAATGATAATAAAGATGAAAATAAAATTAATAAAGAAGAATATGAGGAGCTTTTAGCCTTAGGTGTTAATATAATACTAGGAAGTCATCCTGATGATTTACTTGATAATACATTTGATTATTTAATTAAAAATCCAGGAGTACCAATAGATCATAAATATGTAATAAAAGCTCACCTATTAAATATTCCTGTTATAAATGAAATAGAAATAGCTTATGAATTAATGAAAAATAAAAATATTAAATATATAGCTATTACTGGTACTAATGGGAAAACTACAACAACATCTTTAATATATGAAATACTTAAGAAGGAGAATTTGCCTGTACATTTAGCGGGTAATATAGGTTTTCCTTTATGTTCTTTTGTTGATAAAGTTAAGAGTGATGATATTATTGTTATAGAAGTTTCATGCCAACAACTTGAAAATATGGATAAGTTTAATCCTAATATAGGGGTAATTACTAATATAACAGAAGCACACTTAGAATTTATGAAGACACTAAGTCACTATATTTATGTAAAAAGTAAATTATTATTGAATCAAACTACTAAGGATACTGCAATACTTAATAATAATGATAAGACTATAGGTGTTATAAGTAAGAACTTTAAATCTACTATAAAATATTTTTCATCTAAGAATAATATTAGTAAAGGATGCTATATAAAAGATAATTTTATATACTATAATAATGATATTATAATAAGTATATTTGATATTAAATTAAAAGGTATTCATAACTATGAAAATATCATGGCATCAATTCTTGTAGCTAAAGAATTAAATATATCAGATGAAAACATAAATGATGTATTAAGAAGCTTTAATGGTGTTGAACATCGTTTGGAATATGTAGCTATTAAAAATGGTATTACTTTCTATAATGATACTGAGGCTACAAATATTAAATGTACTGAGACTGCTTTATCTTCTTTTGATAAGTCAATTATATTAATACTTGGTGGTTATGAAAGAAATCAGAATTTTAATGAATTATTACCATATATTAAAAATGTTAAAGCAATAATTGCTATAGGACAGTGTAAAAATAGAATAGAAATATTTGGAAATAATAATAATATAAATACCTACCCTTATGAGACTTTAAAAGAAGGCTTTAAAAAAAGTGTGGAAATAGCTGAAATTAATGATATAATACTATTAAGCCCTGCTTCTGCTTCTTGGGATCAATATGAAAAATGTGAAGACAGAGGAAATGAATTTAAGAAGTATGTTCAAGAAATAAAGTAAACTTTATTTCTTATATTGCCCCATGGCCAAGTGGTAAGGCAGCGGACTCTGACTCCGCTATTCATGGGTTCGAATCCTATTGGGGCAACCAAAATAATAAATAAGGAGAAATATATATGACTAACAAGGACTTAGCATCTTTAATATATCCAGATGTAACTAAAACAATAGAAGATTATGAAAGAATATATCCTCAAAGACAGTTAAAAGAGGGAGCTATAGTTACTAGGTTTGCTCCATCACCTACTGGTTTTGTGCATCTAGGTAGTCTTAGAACATCTTTTATAGCTAAGAAAGTTGCAGAAGATACATGTGGTATTTTTTATTTAAGAATAGAAGATACTGATGAAAAGAGAAGTATTGAAAATAGTGTTCAAGGAATAATTGATGATCTTACAAACTTTAATATTAATATAGATGAAGGTGTTACTAGTCAAATAGAAGAAAAAGGAATATATGGTCCTTATACTCAAACTAAAAGACAAGAAATATATGATACTTTTGCTTACTATTTAATAGAAAATGACTTTGCTTATCCTTGTTTTTGTACTGAAGAAGAACTAGAAAATATTAGAAAAAGGCAAGAAGTAAGAAAAGATAGAATTGGATATTATGGAGATTATGCTAAATATAGAAATATTTCTAATGATGAAAAAGCTTCTTTAATTAAAAAGAATATACCTTATGTTATAAGATTAAAATCACATGGTGATTTTGAAAAGAAAGTATCTTTTATAGATGCAGTTCGTGGTAAAATAGAATTTCCTGAAAATGATATGGATACTATTTTAATAAAAAGTGATAAAATACCTGTATATCATTTTGCACATGTAGTAGATGATCATTTAATGCGTACTACACATATTATTAGAGGAGAAGAATGGATAAGTAGTACTCCAGTTCATATTGAACTGTTTAATGCTTTTAACTTCCCTATTCCTATATTTTGCCATCTAGGTCTAATAATGAAAATAGATGAAAATGGTATAAGAAGAAAACTAAGTAAAAGAAAAGATCCAGAAGCTGCTGTAAGTTTTTATCATAAAGAAGGATATCCTGTAGAAGCATTAAAATTATATTTAATGACAATATCAAACTCTAACTTTGAAATATGGATGGAGAATAATCCTAATAAAAGTATAAATGATTTTAAATTTGATTTTAAAAAAATAAGTGAAAGTGGTACTTTATTTGATATTAATAAATTAATTAATATATCAAAAGTATATATATCAAAACTTTCTGCTAATACATTATATGATGATATACTTTTATATAATAAAGAATATGATAAAGACTTCTATGAATTATTAAAAAATAATAAAGAATATACAATTTCACTTCTTAATATAGAACGTAATATACCTAGACCAAGAAAAGATATTTCTTGTTATAAAGATTTTAAAAAAGAACTAGGTTTTATGTATGATGAATTATTTTTAAGTCATGATTTTATATTAAAAGACTTTTATTCTTATGAAATACTTGAAGATTATGTAAAAAACTATTATAATATAGAAGATGACAAGGATTTATGGTTTTCTAAGATAAAAGAATTAGGTATAAAATATAATTTTTGTACTGATAATAAAGCTTATAAAGAAGATCCTAGTTTATATAAAGGTAATATATCTTCTTTATGTGAACTTATAAGAGTTGCTTTTACTTCAAGAACAAATACTCCGGATTTATATGAAATACTTAAGCTACTAAATATAGATACTATAAATAAGAGACTTCAAATGTTTAAAGAATATATGAATAAATAATTATATTCTTAACCATGGCCCGTTGGTGAAATGGTTAACACACTGCCCTCTCAAGGCAGCATTCATGGGTTCAAGTCCCATACGGGTCACCAATAAATAAAAATATTCCTTTATATAAAGGAATTTTTATTATATAATTAGTATATTATTTTTAAAAAGAAGGAATCATTATATGAAAATATTTATTACTGCTGATATGGAAGGCTTAAGCACTACTTCATCTTGGAATGATTGTAAGCCAGATAAAGAAGAATATAAAAAACATGTAGAAGAGTTAAACAAAGAAGTTTTAGCTGCCTGTAATGGTGCAATAAAAGCTGGAGCTAAGGAAATAGTTATAAGAGATGCTCACCATAATGCTGATAATATTGATATAAATATTTTACCTTCATGTGCATCATTAATAAGAGGATGGTCTGGTAGTCCTTATCTAATGGTAGATGGTATAAATAATACATTTGATGCATCAATATTTATAGGTTATCATAGTGCAGCATCAAAAAGTGGTAATCCTCTTTCTCATACGGAAACTAGAAAAATACAATATGTAAAAATAAATGATACTATAGCAAGTGAATTTATGATATATAGTTATGCTTCATTATATAATCAAGTTCCTCCAGTATTTTTATCAGGGGATAAAATGCTTGTAGATGAAAGTAAATTACTTTATCCTAACTTAATAACAGTTCCTGTTAAAGAAGGAAGTGGTAATTCAGTAATATGTTATAATCCTAAAAATGTTCTTATTAATATAGAAAAAGAAGTAGAAAGATCATTAAAACAAGACTTATCAGAGTACTTAACTTCCCTACCTATTAATTATAAACTAGAAATATGTTATAAAAACCATAGTGATGCTTATAATTACTCTTTCTTTCCTGGTGTTAAATTAATTAATGATAATACTCTAATGTTTGAAACTAATGATTATTATGAGTTATTAAGAGTCTTTAAATTCATAAGTTAAAAAGGAAGTGTTTATATGACAAAGATATTTAATTGGAATAATATTATTAATCCTGATGAATTAAATGAAATAGTAGATGCTATTAAAGAAGGTAAACTTATTATATTTCCGACGGAAACTGTTTATGGAATAGGTGCAAGTATATACAATGAAAATGCTCTTAAGAATATATTTATTACTAAAAATAGAGCTCAGGATAATCCATTAATAGTTCATGTTTCATCTATAGAAATGATAAGAACTATAGTAGAAAATATATCACCAGTAGAAGAAAAACTAATAAATACGTTTATGCCTGGGCCTTTTACTTTAATACTACCAAAGAAAAGTAATATATCTCCTATTATAACTGCAAATAGTGAGTATGTAGGAGTTAGAATGCCAAATAATATAATAATTAAAACTATTATAGAAAGTAGTAATACTCCCCTAGCAGCTCCTAGTGCTAATTTATCTACTAAACCAAGTTGTACAACATTAAAAGATATATTAGAGGATTTTAATAATAAAGTAGAATATATAATAGATGGTGGAGACTCTCTTATTGGTATAGAATCTACTGTAGTCAAAGTAATAAATGAAATTCCAGTTATTCTAAGACCAGGTAAAATTACTCCAGAAGATATTATAAAAGTAGTAGGAAAAGTTAATATTAGTAAAAACCTTAATAAATTAGCAACTGGTAATGTAGAATCTCCAGGAATGAAATATAAGCATTATGCTCCTAAAAGTAAATGTATACTAATATATTCTAAAAATGAATATAAACTAATAGAAGAAATAAATAATAATATTATAGATAATACATATGTACTAGGATTTATAGAACATAAGAATAAAATTAATACTACTAACTTCTATTCTCTAGGAAGTATAAATAACTTAGAAGAAATATCTCATAATATATTTTCATTACTTAGAGAAATAGATAGATTAAACCCTAATCTAATCATAATAGAAGGCGTTAAAAAGGAAGGTTTAGGTATAGCTATTATGAATAGATTAATTAAGTCATGTAGTCATAATTACATAGAAAAATAAAAGATAAATAATCTTTTATTTTTTAGTGATATACTATTAATAATCTTTCTTTTTCTTATACACAGTCTACGTATGTATCATTTAAACATCTTAATGCACAAATACAGTTGATATTCATAGTAAATACTGAATCAGTAGCTACATAAGGATATACAGTACCTTCTTCTGCACAAGGTGCTAATGCTCTAAATGTAGCACAACAATTATTAATTTTTTCTAATCTAAATACACTTGTACAATCTGCTGGTGTAGTACTACAGTTTGCATTTGTTTTAGTAGTTGGTACTGACCATGGAGTTGAACAACATCCACAATATATCATAATAGGTCTAGTATTACAACATGTACATGTTTCACCACAACCAAGAACTGGTCTATCACAGCAATTTAAGCAACATTCATTATTAACATTAGTCTGTATATTGCAAATAGTCTGTAGTATGTCAGCAATACAGCTATCACAATTACAATTACATTTACAATTAACTTTGCAATCATTACACATATTAATCACTCCTTTATTATTCACTAATAATTTATGTTATATGATTAATTAAGTGAATGGTTTTACCTATTTAATGGATTTTTTCATAGATTTATTATATAATATATATAGGTGATAAGAAATGAATTGGCAATATATAATAATAATTATAGTTTTAATAATAGTATCTATAGTAATTCTTAGGATTAATAAGAAAGACTTTTCTATTGAATTAAACAAATTGATACAATATTTAGGTGGTAAAGACAATATAATAAATGTAGAAGTTAATATGTCTAGAGTTAAAGTTACTCTAAAAGATATATCTATTGTTAATAAGGAAGGCATTCAAAAATTAGGTGCTAAAGGTATAGTAGAAATTGATAATCAACTTAAAATACTATTTGGATCTGACTCTAAAAAACTTAAAAAATACTTAATTGACTTAAAATGATAAATAATATCATTTTTTTTCATATTTCGACAAACTACGACATTTAAATATGTTATATTTATATTATGAAAAATATGAATATAATAGATTTAAATATTTTAAATATAATAATTATTACTTTTCCTATAATACTAAATACTATAGTTATAGCATATAAGAAGATTATTAATGATAAAGAAAAAGAATTACTTATGGATATAGCTTTAGCTGCTTCTTTATATTTCTTAATAAGGGTTAATATTATTTCTAATATACAAGGACAAATCATAGTATGTTTAATTCCATTATTACTTTCTTTTTTATATAAAAAGAAAGCAATAATATTTATAATAGTCTTTATACTATACGATCTATTAAATAGTATGATAAACCCAATATTATTAATTACTTTATTCTTATCTTATTTTATATTATATTATTATTACTTAAAAACTACTATTACTAAAAGAAAATTTTTTATGATTTTTTACTTTATAACTGGTCTTTTTCTTATAATAAATTCATTTATATTTAAGTATGCATTTAATCTTTATAATGTTATATTAATACTTATATTATCATACATTATTATTGAAATAGTATACTTCTTAATTAATAAAAGTGAGGAAGTATTATCTACCTATTTAACTTTCAAAGAATTAGAAAAAGAAAAAACATTAAGGCTTTCATTATATAAAATGACACATGAAATAAAAAATCCTATATCAGTTATTAAAGGATTTTTAGATATGTTTGATTTTGATAATAAAAGAAGTATTAGGTACATAGAAATTATGAAAACAGAAGTAAATAGAACACTGGGTATATTAAATGATTTTTCTCAATTAAAAAATATTAAAATAGATAAAGAACTAATGGATACTTCATTATTAATGGAAGAACTTAAATTCTTAACTATTCCATTTTTTAAAAAAAATCATATAAAATATCAATATTGTTATGAAGAAGAAATTGTATTTGAAGCAGATTATAATAAATTAAAGCAAGTCTTAATAAATACGATTAAGAATTCTTTAGAAGCATTAAGAAATATAAATAATGGTAATATTCTTATTAAAAATTATATTTCAAATGATTATGTTATATTTTCTATAATAGATAATGGAATAGGAATGGATAAAGAAACTTTAGATAATATCTTTACTCCATTCTTTACTACTAAAAGTGATGGAACTGGATTAGGTCTAGTTTTATCTAAAGAAATAATTGAAGCTCATAATGGTAAAATAAATATTAAAAGTATTATAAATAAAGGAACAACTATTAATATAATTTTACCACTTAATTAATAATAATTATTATATCCATAATAGTATCCATTATTTACTGGAGGTACTTGATATACTGGATATACAGGTCTTGGTCTGTAAGGATTAAATATAGCTACAGCTGCACCACCAGTTAAAGCACCAAGGAGAAATGGAAATGCAATGAATCTATTATCTAAGTTATTATTATACATAAAAACCCCTTTCATAAATATCTTATGAAAAAAATATTTTATTGTAGTGATGTTAACCTATAAAAGTTAATAGAAGGAGAATTATTAAGTCTAAAGTTATATTTTTTAGTACCAATACCACTTGTAATAAAAATTTCTACATTATTTTTAGTATAATGAGGTGCATAATATTTAATACCGGACTCTAGAAGTATAGGACCATAAAAAGGTATTATAACACTTCCATTAAGAGCGTTACCACCTAGAATTAAATTTGGTTTTAAATCTTTACTAAGTATTTTATCTATATTTTTATCATCATTTACAACAATTATATTATAAGTGTTTTCTTTTAAAATAATCTTATCATCATTCATAAGACCAGTTAAGGAGATTCCCTGCAAAGTATTTCTATATATAACTTCTTCTTTATTATCAATATTAATAAATGATGATGATGACATTATATTATCATACTGCTTCTTATTTTTATCCATAATACCCGTTATATAATATGAACCCATAGTTGGATTAATCTTTTTTAGATATTTTATTAATAATTCTTCATTCTTAGATGTAAACTTTTTAATATTATACATTAAATTACCACTAAAAATAACTATATCAGGTTTTACCTTGTTTATACTATTTACTATCTTATTTAATTGTTGCTTGTCTATTTCATTACTTAGAAGTAAATCACCAAAATGAATAATCTTTACACCATTAAAATTATTACTAATCATTTTATTTTTAATATTATATTCTTTAGTAATAACTCCCTTAGTACCTATAAATCTAGCATACAAAAAAACAATTATTATAAATAAAATAATTAGTATAACTATTTTTCTAAAATAATGCTTGCATTCTTGTTTTATATCATTCATAAATATCTCGTAACACTATATATTAAGGAAAATGTTAGAAAGTTATGTATGAAATGAATTAACACACTAGTATATATATTATTAGTTTTATAGTGCATAAAAGCGAGTGATACTCCTAATGAAGCATAAGGTATTAGATAAATTATTTTTAAAAAAGGAGATAAATCAGTTACTACATGTAAGAATGCAAATATAAGTCCTGAAGATAATACAAAAAGCCATTTATTATTAATTACTTTCTTAAAACCAGCTCTAAATATAAGTTCCTCAGATATTGGTGCAATAAATACCATACTAATAAACGATATTATTGGTGCTGATAGAATCATGCTTCTTGCAGCTTGTTCATTTCCAGCTAAACCACCAGGGAAAATAAATAAGTTGATTATTAAATTACTACTAAATAATACAAGCATACCAATAGCCCAGTATTTAATACCTATACCTAAATATTTCTTTCCATTTATTTTAAAATCTTTATAATCTTTAATTAAAGTATCCTTAAAATAAAATATAAGCATGAATAAAAATAGTAAATTAGATATCATCATAATTAGGTGATCAGATAGTTTAAAATAATTAAGTAGTTTATCAAATAAGCCTGGTATAACAAACATACTTCCTACCAAGCAAAATAAATAAATGAAATTATTAAAACACTTCTTAATCATTTTGTTTCTCCATTAAATATAACTTTAATGTAACTTCTTTTACCTTTTTTAACCACTATGTAATCAAGATCATACTCTTTATAATTAACCTCATATGTAATATCAGTAATCTTATTATCATTAATAGTTATACCACCTTGCATTATTAAACGCCTTGCATCACTTTTAGAGCTACTTATATTTATTAATATTAGAAAATCTATTATATTTATAACTTCCTTTTTAATACTAATTGTTGGCATCTCACTATTATCATATTTATTATTAAATACATCCTCACTTGTTTTTCTAGCATTATCTGCTTTTTCTTCACCATGAACAAATTTAACTACTTCATAAGCAAGAGTTTTTTGAGCATATCTTTTCTCAGGTTCTTTTTTAGTACTAACTTCTAAAGCATCAATTTTCTCTTTATCTAGAAAAGTAAATATTTTTAAATATGAAATAACCATTTCATCATCAGTATTTACTAAATACTGATATATTTGATATGGAGTAGTTTTATTTTCATCTAACCAAAGAGCATTACCCTCACTTTTACCAAATTTATTACCATATTTATCTAGTACTAAAGGCATAGTGAAACCATAAACTTCTTTACCTGTTTTCTTCTTTATTAACTCTATACCAGAAGTAATATTTCCCCATTGATCTGAGCCTGCAACCTGTAGGGTACAATTATATGTCTTATTTAAATATAAATAATCTAATGACTGTAATATCATATAAGATAATTCACAAAAAGTAATACCATTATCTAATCTTTTCTTAACAATATCTTTATTAATCATATAGCTTACATTAAAAAACTTACCATAATCTCTTAAAAAATCTATTACGTTTATATCCTTTATCCAGTCATAATTATTAACTATTTTAAAACCAAATAACTTTTCTACTTGTTTACTAAGAGACTTAACATTATCAAATAATTCATCCTCTACTATAGTATCTCTCTCACTAGTAGGTCTAGGATCTCCTATTAATCCAGTTCCTCCTCCTATTAATAGAATAGGGTTATGTCCTGCATCTTTAAGTCTTTTAGATATCATAAAAGATGATAAATGTCCTAAATGTAAAGATTCTGCAGTAGGATCTGTTCCAATATAAAATGTTAAACTTTCATTATTAAGTTTATCTTTTAAATTAGTGCCTGCACTATCTTTTATAAGACCTCTATATATTAAATCTTCATATATTTTCATGTTTAATCCTTTCAAAAAAAGTCACTATTATTAGTAGTGACAATTAACTATTTAGAAGTCTTTTTATCTTTAGGTTCTTCTAATTTTTTAATTACTTCTTTAGCAACTTTTACTGTTTGTTGTCTAATTTCATCTACTGTTTTTCTAATAACTGGTGTTCCTTTTTCTAGAGCATAATCATAGAGTTCATTTGCTTTTTTCTTTAATACTTCAGCCTGTTCTTTAGCTATAGATAAAACTTTTTCTTTATCCATTTCACTTAGACCTTCTTTAATATCTTCTATTGCTCTACTTATCTTTTCTTGAACTTCAGAAGCATCCACATCTTTAAGTTTTATTACTAACTCATCCATTTTTAGTTTTAATTTCTTTCTAGTTTTACTTCCTTCTTCAGGTGCTAATAATACCCCTAATCCAGCTCCTAGTGCTAAAGCACCCAACATTTTAAATACTCCACATTTTTTCTTTTCCATTACTTATCAATCTCCTTTTCTTTATTTTTAAATATTTTCTTTATTCCATTACTAACAAAATCAAAAATAGTATCTCCTAGCTTATTAACCTTATTAGTAACAAAATCAATTGTATCAAAGACTCCTTTAAGTGAATCAACTTTCTGTTGAATACTATCAATCATCTTTTCAAGCTTTACCATATTATTTATAAGTTTAATACCTACTATAATACAAATAACTAGTAATATAGCAAGTAGTAAATAAATTAATATTGGTAACACATCTCCTAGTACTTCCATATTTTATTCCTCCTTATCATACATAGAATCTATTAGATTAAATAAATCATGTTCAAGTGTATTATCACTAATAGTTTCATCAAAATTATTTTCTTTATAGCTTTCTTCAGCTTGTCCAATAGATATATTAGAATATGTAGACTTTCTATCAAGTATATCATTAACACTATTTTTTTCTTTAGCATTATTCAAATTACTTATTTCATTATTAACATCATTTACACTTTGTGATAAGTTATCATTCATCTTAGTTAAGGTATTTTCTAGTTCTTCTTCTAAAGAACCATAAGCTTTTCTTCTAACAATATCATAAGAGCTAGTATGCTCAATATTTACAGTTATATTTTCTTTTTTTTCAACTACTTCATCCTTTTTATAGTTTTTATCAAGAATTCCATATACTGGGGATATAACAGGACTCAACTTAAATTCCTTTTTAACAGTTACTTCTGGTGCTTTATAAGTATTAATTTCTTTCTTTTCCTCTACTACGCTTCTAGTTCTAGTCTTAACAGGCTCTTCATCTT
This sequence comes from Bacilli bacterium, assembly GCA_036653735.1. Taxonomy (GTDB): domain Bacteria; phylum Bacillota_I; class Bacilli_A; order RF39; family UBA660; genus CAVCAD01. Next base: position 21,850 of record JAVVTI010000002.1, read on the forward strand.
CAAAGATAGGAAAATTAAATGTAGATTTACTTTGAAAAAGTTCTCTTTCAGAGTATTCTTCCCTTTTTGGTACTTCATCTTTTACTTTATGCTCTTCCTTTTTAAATGCAGGAATTTCTTCTACTTTTATTGTTTCAGTTTTAACATTACTCTTAGAACTATCCTCTACTTCTTCAACATCATAAAAAATGTTTTTTAATTTATTAAATAGACCCATGGTTTCACTCCTTCGTTTTTCCTTCATAATTATCATACTTATCATAAACTTGTAGAAAGTCTTTATTACTTTCTTCTTCTTTTGGTTTATTAAATTCATACTTAGTAATTTTAGTCTCTACTAAGTCATCTTTAATAATATTTTCAATAGATAAGTAATTATATTGAATAGATGAAAGTACATTAGAACAACTAACTAGACAACTTTTAATATCTTTCTCTTTTACTTTCACTTCTATTATAGCATAATTATACATCATTTCTACAAAAAAGTAACCATTATTTTGTAAAATATTTAAATAACCATCTTTATTATTAATATTAAATGTTTTATAGTATAAAGATTCTTTTATATTCTTGCATTCAATCTTAGTTTTATTATAATAACTTACTGCATCAACATACAAATAATATTTATCTTGATTATTAATAAGTATATTATTAAAATCATCTATTTCTTTAATAGAAAAACCTCTAGGTAAATAATAACGATATCCTTTATTATTGGTATTATGAATTAATGTACTATTATTTAAAGAAGAACTTATAATACTATCATAATCCATATTATCTAAATTTTTTATAGTACAACCACTGCATATAATAGTAAGTATAACTAAAATAATTTTCTTTAACATTTTATATTACTCCTTTGCTTCCTTTATTACTTTTATATAATTAATTTTATTTCCTTTATCAAAAAATTTCTTCTCATACTCTGTTTTATATATAGAATCCTCATCATAAGAAATAGACTCTATACTATAACCATAATCTATAAAAGATTCTTTACTAAACTCAAATAAATTAATATTATCAGTTTTCATTTCAAGTATACATTTCTTTTTAAATATAGAATCATACTTAATAAGAAAATCTTTACTAGTAAGTCTTCTTTTAATATGTTTCTTCTTAGGCCAAGGGTCACTAAAGTTTAAATAAATCTTATCTACTTCTTTATAAAATACATCATTAATATAAAATGCATCTAATACTATTAATTTGATATTATCTAAATTAAGTGTATCAAGCTTAGTACAAGCTTTTAATAGTACAGAAGGATACTTCTCAATTCCTATATAATTTATATTCTTATTATTAAGTGCTTTTGATATTAAAAAATTTCCCTTGCCAGTACCTATTTCTATTTCTATAGGATTATCATTATTAAATATTGTATTCCATATACCCTTGTATGAACAATAATTCATAAGAACATATGGACTATTATATATATCAGTTTCACTATTTTTAATATGCCTAAGTCTCATAAATTCACCCGTCCTTATATATTATACACTAAAATCACAATTTTTCATATATTATATTAGGTGAGAAAATGAAAAGCAGAGATATGATGTATCAAAACTATCAAGCAGGAGCCTTTAATGCACCTCCTGGAGGATATCCTAATGCTCAAATGGGTCAACCTATGCAAATGCAACCTTATCCACAACAAGGACAAATGCCAATGCAAATGCAGGCGATGCCAAGTGGATATAATATAAATAGTCAATACCAAGCATATGGACCAAATATGGTTCCAGAGCAAATGAATAATAATATGGAAAATGATATTGAACTTAAAATTAATCAAATAGAAAGAAAAATAATGAATATTGAATCAAGACTTAAAGCACTTGAAACTAGTAATATGAATATTGGAATAGAACAAAGTGATACAACTTATATGATATAAAAACAAGCAATAATGAATTGCTTGTTTTTATAACTAATTATTTAAATTATTATATTTTTTATATTTTATATTATAATATAAAAAAGCAAACAATAAATTGTTTGCTTTTATAGTACATTTTACTAAGCAATTATTTCAGAAACAACACCAGCACCAACTGTACGTCCACCCTCACGGATAGAGAATTTAGTACCATTTTCAATTGCTATCTTACTAATTAACTCTGCAGTTAAAGTTACATTGTCTCCAGGCATAACCATTTCAGTTCCTTCTGGTAATGTAAGTTCTCCTGTAACATCAGTAGTTCTAAAATAGAATTGAGGTCTATATTTACTTAAGAATGGAGTATGTCTTCCACCCTCTTCTTTACTTAATACATAAACTTCAGCTTTAAATTTATTATGAGGTGTAACGCTTCCAGGTTTAGCAAGTACTTGCCCTCTTTCAACGTCATCTCTATTGATACCACGAAGTAAAACTCCTGCGTTATCTCCAGCCTCAGCAAAATCTAATGATTTTCTAAACATTTCTATTCCAGTAACAACAGTTTTTTTAGTATCCTTAAGTCCAATAACCTCAACTTCATCATTAAGTTTTAATTGTCCTCTTTCAACTCTTCCTGTTACAACTGTTCCACGTCCTGTAATTGTAAACACATCTTCAATACTCATTAAGAATGGTTTATCATTATCACGAACTGGATCTTCAATCCAAGCATCTACAGCAGTCATAAGTTCTCTAATAGCTTTTTCAGCTTCTGGATCACCTTCAATTGCTTTAAGAGCTGAACCCTTGATTATAGGAGTATTATCTCCATCAAATCCATATTCAGTAAGTAATTCACGAACTTCCATTTCAACTAGTTCTAAAAGCTCTGGATCATCTACCATATCAGTCTTATTAATGAATACTACCATTTTAGGTACACCAACTTGACGTGATAATAAGATATGTTCTCTAGTTTGAGGCATAGGTCCATCTGTAGCTGAAACAACTAAGATAGCACCATCCATTTGTGCTGCTCCTGTAATCATATTTTTTACATAATCAGCATGTCCTGGACAATCTACGTGAGCATAATGTCTTTTTTCAGTCTCATACTCAACGTGAGATGTATTAATTGTAATACCTCTTTCCCTCTCTTCTGGAGCTTTGTCTATATTTGCATATGAAACAAAATCACCAAAATATTTTGTAATTGCAGCCGTTAAGGTTGTCTTTCCATGATCTACGTGTCCAATAGTACCTATGTTAACATGGGTTTTTGAACGATCGAATTTTTGTCTTGCCATTTGTATTTCCTCCTTTTTCTATACATACATATATATTTTACCTAATACTCACAAGAATATCAAGTATAAATAACAATATTTGACATTTTTACACATTATTCTTTTTAATTATCTCTGCTTCAATGCTTTTTGGCACTTGCTCATAATGATCAAAGAACATTTGTTGTGTACCTCTACCTTGTGTATTACTTCTAAGAGAAGTTGTATAACCAAACATTTCAGAAAGTGGAACTAATGCTTTAATACATAAATTCTTACCTCTTGACTCATTTCCTAGTGGTTTACCTCTTCTTGAAGTTAAATCTCCCATTACAGTTCCCATAAATTCTTCAGGAACAATAACATCAACTTTCATAATTGGTTCTAATATAACAGGTTTACACTTGTTTTTAGATTCCTTTAGTGACATAGATGCAGCTATTTTAAATGCCATTTCAGATGAATCAACATCATGATATGAACCATCAAATAAAGTACATTTAACATCAATCATAGGATATCCAGCAAGTACACCACCTGCTAAAGACTCTTGCAATCCTTTATCAATAACAGATATATATTCACGAGGAACAACTCCTCCAACTATCTTATCAACAAATTCATACCCTGCATCTTTATTAGGTTCAAACTTAACCCAAACATGTCCATATTGTCCACGTCCTCCAGACTGTTTAATATATTTACCTTCACAGTCTCCTTCTTGAGTTAATGTTTCTCTATATGCTACTTGTGGTTTACCAATTTTAGCATCTACATTAAATTCTCTTCTCATTCTTTCAACAAGAACATCTAGATGAAGTTCTCCCATACCTGCAATTAGAGTTTGACCAGTTTCATGATCAGTTGATGCTCTAAATGAAGGATCTTCTTTAGAAAGTTTTTGAAGTGCTACTCCCATCTTCTCTTGATCAGCTTTACTATTAGGTTCTATTGCAAGCTGAATAACAGGTTCTGGAAATATCATCTTCTCAAGAATAACTTGACTCTTTTCATCACAAAGAGTATCTCCAGTAGTTGTATCTTTAAGACCAACAGCTGCTGCTATTTCACCAGCATAAACCTCAGTAATTTCTTTTCTTTGGTTAGCATGCATTTGTAAAATACGTCCAACTCTTTCTCTATTTCCATTAGAAGAATTCATTATGTAACTTCCACTTTTTAATACTCCAGAATATACTCTAAAGAAAGTTAAATTTCCTACAAACGGATCATTCATTACTTTAAATGCTAAAGCACTAAAAGGTTCTTGATCACTTGCTTTTCTTTCTATAGGGTTATCTTTCATATCAATACCTTTAACAGCATCAATATCAAGAGGACTAGGTAAGTAATCTAATACAGCATCAAGTGCTAACTTAATACCTTTATTACCAAGTGCTGTTCCACACATTACTGGAAAGAATTCAACACTAAGAACTCCCTTTCTAATAGCTGTTTTTAATTTATCAATAGGAATTTCTTCACCAGATAAATATGTTTCCATAAGTTCTTCATCAAAATAAGAAACTGTTTCTATTAATTCATTTCTCTTAGTACTTACAATATCTTTTAGATCATCAGGAATATCTATTTCTTTATACTCTTCTAATGCTCCTCCATCAAATTCATAAGCTTTCATACTAACTAAGTCAATTATTCCTTTAAAGTTATCTTCTGCTCCTATTGGCCATTCTATTGGTGCACTAGAAGTAGTTAATCTATCTTTTATACTATCTAAACTAAATTCAAAATTAGCACCCATTTTATCCATCTTATTAGCAAATATCATTCTAGGTACTTTGTATTCATCAGCTTGTCTCCAAACTTGTTCTGTTTGTGTTTCCACACCAGCTTGAGCATCAATAAGTGCTATTGCACCATCAAGTACTCTTAAACTTCTTTCAACTTCTATAGTAAAGTCAACATGCCCAGGTGTATCAATTATATTTAATCTATAATTTTTCCAATGAACTGTAGTTGCTGCACTAGTAATAGTGATTCCTCTTTCTTTTTCTTGTTCCATCCAATCCATTTGACTTTCGCCATCATGGGTTTCTCCAATTTTATGAGTAACTCCAGCATGAAATAATACACGCTCTGTAAATGTTGTCTTACCAGCATCAATATGAGCCATGATACCTAAATTTCGAAGTTTTTCTAACGATACGTCACGTGCCATATAATACTCTCCTTTACCATCTATAATGTGCAAAAGCCTTATTAGCCTCCGCCATCTTGTGTGTATCTTCTCTCTTCTTAACAGAAGCCCCTGTTCCATTTGCTGCATCCATAATTTCAGCAGCTAAATTCTCAGCCATTCCCTTACCTTTTCTAGTCTTAGAATACTGTACTAACCAGCGAAGAGCTAAAGCTTGACTTCTTTCATTTGTAACTTCCATAGGAACTTGATAATTACTTCCGCCAACACGTCTACTCTTTATTTCTAAAGAAGGCTTAATATTAGCAAAAGCACTTGTAAAAACTTCCATTGGATCTTTTGCAGTTTTCTTTTTTATAATGTCAAATGCATCATATAATATATTCTCAGCAATACCCTTTTTACCATCTAACATAATAGTATTAACTAATTTAGTTATCATCTTAGACTTATAAACTGGATCTGCTAAAACATTTCTTTTTTCTGCTTGTCTTTTACGCATAGTAACTTTCCTTTCTTATTATTAATTATATTATTATATTATTTAGGTCTTTTTGCACCATATTTACTTCTACCTTGACGTCTAGCATCAACTCCAGCAGTATCTAACGCACCACGTACAATATGATAACGACAACCAATAAGGTCTTTTACTCTACCACCACGAATTAAAACAACACTATGTTCTTGTAAATTATGTCCTTCACCTGGTATATAACAAGTAACTTCTAAACCATTGCTTAACTTAACACGAGCATATTTTCTAAGTGCTGAGTTTGGTTTCTTTGGTGTCTTAGTAGCAACACGAGTACATACTCCTCTTTTTTGAGGTGAATTATAAGTAGTCTTACTTCTATCTTTAGAATTTACTCCTATTCCAAGAACTGGACTCTTACTATTTCTTTTCTTTTGGCCTCTTTTATTTCTAATCAATTGATTAATTGTAGGCATATGTTTCTCCTTTCTAATACACACTTCCAGGTGTATCATATCTTATAATATAATTAAGCATTCACAAACAGGAATGCTCAAATATGAATTAATAATACATCAAAAACACTCCATTGTCAAGCAATATTTTTACTATTTATATATTATTCCTAAAACTTATTTTAATGATTACTCTACGTTATTATTATAACCATTACTAATGAAATCTTTACATTTTACATAAGGGTTGTATTTAAGAAACATATCATTAGTAACCTCTACATAACCTTCACATGCTTTATTATTGTCATCTACTAATTTATTAATATAACCTTTTGATTCTAGAACCTTGCTATTAATTATGATGGACTTCTTCACAATGTCATCCATATCGTTCTTAATATATTTCTTAGCACCTTTTTCTAAATCATTAAGCATATTTTTATAAACACTACTAATAACAATATCAGTATTTCCATTTACATTATTTTTTTTATATAAACCTAGTACTGTTATTAAAATAATAGATGAAATTAAACAAAATATAAAAACGCATATAAATATTATTTCAGACTGAAGACCCCAACCATTTTTATTATTCATTTCTAATCACCTTCTTAATTATATATTATTAAGCCTTTCTTTACAAGTATAAACGTATAAATAGAAATGTAATTATTTATTTATAAGTTTATATAAATATTTTATTTATAATAATAATTTATTTTAATATATTAGTATTATATATTAGAGTACTATAAAGAAATAATACATCTTGATTATTAAAATCAATATATTTATTAAGTAAATCACTATTAATATATCTTATATCAATTAATATAATTTTCCTATAAAAAGGAATGAGTAATGGAGCAATACTACTACCAAATGAATCTCTAAATATAACAAGTTCCTTATTATTATAAGCATTGTTATTAGAGATTTCTTCGTATGCACTACTACCACTTAAAAATACATCATATGGGTCTATTCCCATTAGTTTATTTTCATTATATACTTTATCATATGTACTTTCAATATTATATAAAGAGGCTTCATCAAGTATTTTATTATTATAATAAGATAAACTTTCACAAGGAATATTACTTGCTGCTTGATTATGAAAAGAACCACAAAAATTATTAAAAACATTTTTATTATATTTAAAATCATAATAATCATTATTCATATCATTTAGTAATACTTTAACTACTTTTGATAATTTATCTTGTTTCCAGTGAGGATCAGTTAAATAATAATCATCAAGAGAAAGTACATTAGAAATATCTATATAATTAAAGTTACTTAATCCTTTATTTATTTCTAAAAACATTTTATCATAGTCTATTTTTAAATATTTATCATTTACAAAATAGTTTTTATCAGGAATAATAGAATAATATACTTTATTATTCATTAAATATTTATTATATATACTATTTAATTTATTATTATTAATTCTTATAGCATTACTATTAAGAGGATATTCAATCTTAAATATATTATTATTTATTTCATACATATTATTAAAATCATAATTATTTAAAATCTTTGTACTAAAAAAGGATTTAACTTCTCTAAATTTATTTCTATATACCATTTGATCTGTTGAGTATTCATCCACTTCCTTAAAAAAACTACTATCTAATAATGATTTAATAGTTACTTTAGGAAATTGTTTTAATTTTCTTCTTTCAGACAAAGAAATATCACTATCCTTAGTAATAAAATTAAGGATTAAAAATACAAACAATATAAATACAAAAATTATTGATAATATCTTATTTTTCAAACTTAACCTCCTAAAATCTAAAATATAAAAACGGATTAAAAGTAGAGTCTACTAAATACGAAACAACTATAATAAATAATATAATAAGTATAATTATTTCTAAAGTTTCATATATCTTATTAAACTTTTTACTAGATTTAATTTTAATACATAAGTTATTTAATAAAGGTAAACATCCTACTACAGAAATAGCCAATAAGACAAAGTAACTCTTAAAGTAATAAATGCTTTCTTCATTAATAAGTGGTATATCACGCATAAAAAACATACTTTTTAAATTAATAATTATTTCACTTATACTTGATGAATTAAATATAACAAAACTTATTAGAACAATTAATAAAGTATATATATGATTAATTATCTTTTTATTTTCAAACCATTTACCCCATAATGTTTTTTCTAATAGTAAGAATGTAGCAAAGAAAAGTCCCCAGATTATAAAGTTCCATGAAGCTCCATGCCAAGCCCCGGTTAAGGCCCAAACTATTATAATATTTCTAATCCATTTTACTTTGCTACACCTATTACCTCCTAAAGGAAAATAAATATAATCTCTAAAGAAACTAGATAATGATATATGCCATCTTCTCCAAAAATCTGTAACACTTTTAGCAATATATGGGTAATTAAAATTTTCTAAAAACTTAAATCCAAACATCCTACCCATTCCAATAGCCATATCACTATAACCTGAGAAATCAAAGTATATTTGAAGTGCAAAAGAAATAGATACTATCCAAAACTGGAGTACACTTTCATTTCCTTTATTAAGTAATTCAATAAGTAATCCTAAATTATTAGCAAGTATTACTTTTTTAGAAAGACCTATAATAAATCTTTTAATACCATAAGCAAAATTTTCAAAAGAAATATCTTTCTTCTTTAGTTCAGACTTAATAGTAACATATCTTACTATAGGACCAGCTACTAGCTGAGGAAATAATGTAACATATGTAGTAAAATCTATAAAGCTTTTATCTGCTTTTACTGCACCTTTATATACATCTATTACATAACTAAGTATTTGAAATGTAAAAAAGCTTATACCAAGAGGCATTATTATATTTCTTAAACTAATATTAAAACTAAAAATACTATTAATATTTTCTATAAAGAAATTAGTATATTTAAAGTATATAAGAAGACCTATATTAAATATTAATGAAATAATAAAATATACTTTCTTTTTCTTATTTAGTTTATTTTTTTCTATTAATAATGCTACAAGATAATTTACTATGCATGAAAAAATAAGTAATAAAACATATATTCCTTCTCCCCAAAAATAAAAAAATAAACTAAATATTAATAAAGTTATATTTTTAAATTTTTTAGGTACTAAAAAATATACTAAAATTACAGTAGGAAGAAATATAAATAAAAATGATATACTAGAAAATAGCATAATTAATTTCCTTACTTAATCTTATTAAAATTATTTAATAGTTCTTTACTAAACTCATTATCCATAATAAGAATAACTAGATTTCCTGAACTTTCTACTAAAACATTTTCCTCTTCAACTCCAACGCATATCCATTTTCTTGGGTTTACACTAGCTTTAATATCTTTTTTTAGTTTTAGAATATCTTGATCTTTTTTAGCTCTTAAGAGTACAACTGAGTGTGGAATAGATCCTACACCTGACTCACTAGCTAAAGCACTTTCAAACTCTATCTTATCAGTGCCTAAATACTGACTAGCATTTTCTTTAGTTACCACAGTATTCATAAGCATCATAGGTTTCTCATCATCTTTAAGTGAAGAATAAACTTTAGTCATTAAATCAGGTAATGTACCTTCAATATTCTTAACCTTTCCACAACCACTTAAAATAAATAGTCCACTAATAATACTAATTAAAATAATAATTTTTTTCATAAAATCTCCTTTTCTTTATAAAGTATATCATAACCAACTATATAAAACAATTATATTTTTCTCCTGTTTACTTATAGAATTATTATATAATAAAAAAGAACAAAATAGTAATTTTGTTCTCTTTATATTTAACTTTCTAAGAATGTTTCTTCTAGTACTTCAGATGAATCACCACTAAGTAATTCTTTTTCAAGTTCTAATTCAAGATTAGAATATTGTTTTAAACCAGTACCAGATGGTATAAGTTTACCTAGAATAACATTTTCTTTAAGTCCGCATAAGTTATCTACTTTACCTCTAACAGATGCATCTGTTAAAATTCTAGTAGTTTCTTGGAACGATGCTGCTGATAAGAATGAATCAGTTTCTAAAGATGCCTTAGTAATACCAAGCATAATTACTTGTCCCTTAGCAGGTACTTTACCAGCTAAAATAATAGGTTTATTAGCTTCTGTAAAGTCTCTTAAATAAACTGCTAATCCTTCAATAAACTCAGTATCTCCAGGATCTAAGATTCTTATCTTTTGAATCATTCTCTTAACAACTGCTTCAATATGTTTATCTGCCACATCAACACCTTGAGATTTATATACTTTTTGTATTTCTTTAAGTATATATTCTTGAGCAGTAAGTGGATCAGTTACAGCTAAAAGTTCTTTAGGAGCAACACTTCCCTCTGTAAGAGCTTCTCCAGCTATTACTTTGTCTTTAAGCGAAACCTTAACTCTAGAATTATAAAGTGTAACATGTTCTCTAGTTTCAATATCATTAGTAACATAGATAATATGTTTACCTTTTTCTTCTTCTATTTTAGTAACTACACCATTTATTTCTGAAATAGTTGCTTTAGCTTTAGGAGTTCTTGCTTCAAATAATTCTTCAACACGTGGAAGTCCAAGAGTAATATCTCCTCCTCCAGCAACTCCACCAGTATGGAACGTTCTCATAGTAAGCTGAGTACCAGGTTCTCCAATACTTTGAGCTGCCATTATTCCTACAGCTTCTCCTACTTCAACAATATTACCTGTTGCTAAGTTAGTTCCATAACATTTCTTACATAAACCTTTATGAGTTTTACAAGTAAGAATACTTCTTATTTCAAGTTTTGTAATTCCAGCTTTAACAATTCTTTCTGCAATAGCTTCAGTTACAAGTTCACCCTTTTCAATTATAGTTTCTTTAGTCTTAGGATCAACTACTTTTTGATTAGTAAATCTTCCTATAATTCTTTCATCAAAGTTTTCAATCTTAGCACCACTATTTTCATCAACAAAAGCTTCTATTGTAAGACCAGCTATAGTACCACAATCTTCTTCTTTAATAATTAAATCTTGTACTACATCAACAAGTCTTCTAGTTAAATATCCAGCATTAGCAGTTTTTAATGCAGTATCTGCTGTTCCTTTTCTAGAACCATGTGTAGATAAGAAGAATTCTTGTACATCTAGTCCTTCTTTAAAGGAAGCAAGTATAGGTATTTCAACAGGAGTACCATCAGGTTTACTCATTATTCCACGCATACCTGATAATTGTACTAACTGAGTTTTATTACCTCTAGCTTTTGAAGTAAGAATCATAGAAAGTGGATTACTTAGATTCTTTCCAGCTAAATCAACAAGATCATCTTGTACTTTATCTCTAGCTTCAAACCATAATTTAACTATTTTTCCATGACGTTCTTCATCAGTTATTAAACCACGTTTAAACTGTTTATTAATTTGATCAACAGTCTTTTGAGTCTCTGCTATAATTATAGGCTTCTTCTCACTAATTATAATATCAGCTAATGAAAATGTAATACCAGCTACAGTAGAATACTTAAAGCCAAGATTTTTAAGTTTATCAAGCATAATAGAAGTCTCAGTTGTCTTATATCTTTTAAATACTTGAGCTATTACTTTTTCTAAATCTCCTTTAATAAATGCTACAGTAGGTTCTCTCTTAGCAACTTCCTGTACTAAATTTAATCCTTTTTCTATAAAGAATTTATCAGGAGTAACTCCTTCTAGGTTTTCTTTAGTAGCTTCATTTATATAAGGATAACTATCAGGAAGTATTTCATTAAACTTAATCTTACCAACAGTAGTAACTAAATACTTATCCTTTTGTTCTTCTATAAATACTTTATGAGTAAAACTTGATACTGGGATACATATTCTAGTATGAAGAGTTATCTCTTTTCTTTCATATGCCATTAAAGCTTCATTTTCATTTTTATAAGCTTTTCCTTCATGTTCTTCTCCAGGAGTTTCTATAGTTAAATAATAGTTTCCTAGTACCATGTCTTGAGATGGAGTTACAATAGGTTTACCATCTTTAGGACTAAGAATATTATTAGCTCCGAGCATAAGAATTCTAGCTTCACTTTGTGCTTCAGCAGAAAGTGGTACATGAACTGCCATTTGATCTCCATCAAAATCAGCATTAAATGCTGTACAAACAAGAGGATGTAATCTTATAGCTTTACCACTTACAAGTCTAGGTTCAAAAGCTTGTATACCAAGTCTATGAAGTGTAGGAGCACGGTTTAGTAGTACAGGATGTTCTTTAATAACATTCTCTACAATATCCCAAACTCTCTCATCTTGTGCATCAATTAATTTCTTAGCACCTTTTATATTATGAGCAAGTTCTTGCTCTACAATATCATGTATTACATAAGGTTTAAATAACTCTAAGGCCATATCCTTAGGTATACCACACTCACTCATCTTAAGGTTAGGTCCTACTACTATAACAGATCTACCACTATAGTCAACTCTCTTACCAAGTAAGTTTTGTCTAAAACGACCTTGTTTTCCCTTTAGCATAGAACTTAAACTTTTTAATGCTCTAGCTCCACTTCCTTGAACACTTCTTCCTCTTCTACCATTATCAATTAAAGCATCAACTGCTTCTTGAAGCATACGTTTTTCATTTTGTACTATTATAGTAGGAGCTCCAAGTTCTAAAAGTTTCTTTAAACGATTATTTCTATTAATAATTCTTCTATATAAATCATTTAAATCACTAGTAGCAAATCTTCCACCAGGAAGTTGTATCATAGGTCTTAACTCTGGGGGTATAACAGGTAAAGCAGATATAATCATCCACTCTGGTCTATTACCACTTTGTATAAATGAAGATACACAGTCTAATCTTTTAACAAGTCTAATCTTCTTTTGACCAGTAGCAGTTTCCATATCTTTTCTTATTTGTTCTTCATCATGTTCTAGGTTTACTTCTCTAAGAAGTATCTCTATTGCTTCAGCACCCATACCTACAGAGAATGCATTACCATACTTTTCATAGTATGACCTATATTCTTTATCAGATAAAGTTTGTTTCTTTTCAAGAGGAGCAGTTCCTGGATCTATTACAATATAACTTACAAAATAAAGTACTTCCTCTAGATCACGAGGAGACATATCAAGAATAAGACCTATTTTAGGAGGTACACCTTTAGCATACCAAATATGAGAAACAGGAGTTGCAAGTTCTATATGACCCATTCTTTCTCTTCTTACTTTAGAACGAGTTACTTCAACTCCACACTTATCACATACAACATTTTTATATCTTAAACGTTTATATTTACCACAAGAACACTCAAAATCCTTAGTAGGACCAAATATTTTTTCACAAAATAATCCATCTCTTTCAGGTTTTAATGTCCTATAATTTATAGTTTCTGGTTTTTTAACTTCACCATAACTCCATGATCTTATTTTCTCAGGAGAAGCAATTCCAATACGAATTCCTTCGAACATATTGACTTCCATCATTATTCTTCACTCCCTTCTTCATCTTCTAAATCAAGCAACTCTTCTTCCATAAATTCTTCTTCTAAATTATTATCAAGTTCATCATCTTCTAGTAGTTCTTCATCTATAGTTTCATTATCTATTTTTTCTTCTATTATGTTTTCTAAAGTACTATCAATAATCTTAGAAATTTTCTTTATAGGAGTCTTTTCTATAGTTTCTTCAGTAGTTTCTACTTTTTCTTTAATATTACCAATTTCATCTATAGTAACAGGAAGATCTTCATCATCTTCTTCTTCCTCAAGTTCTTTAAGTTCCTTAATTCCTTTATTAGTAAGTATAGATATATCTAAGCCTAATGCTTGGAATTCTTTAATAAGTACTCTAAAACTCTCTGGTACTCCGGCATCTCCTATTGGTTTACCTTTTACAATAGATTCATATACTCTAACTCTTCCTATAACATCATCTGATTTAATAGTAAGAACTTCTTGTAATATATGAGCAGCTCCATAAGCATATAAAGCCCATACTTCCATTTCACCAAATCTTTGTCCACCAAATTGTGCTTTTCCACCTAGAGGTTGTTGTGTTACAAGTGAGTAAGGTCCTGTTGCTCTAGCATGAAGTTTATCATCAACCATATGTATAAGTCTTATCATATACATAACACCAACAGCAACTCTCATATCAAATGCATCACCTGTTTTACCATCATATAATACTGTTTTATAATCAGCATCAAGTCCAGCTTCTGCAGTCATATCAATTAAATCTTTTTCAGTAGCACTATCAAATACTGGCGTTGCAATATGTACATTTAACGATTTAGCAGCCATACCTAAATGTATTTCAAGTATTTGTCCTAAATTCATACGTGATGGAACACCTAGTGGATTAAGCATAATATCTACTGGAGTACCATCTGGTAAATATGGCATATCTTCTTGAGGAAGTATTAGAGAAACAACTCCTTTATTTCCATAACGACCAGCCATCTTATCTCCAACTTGCATCTTTCTCTTCTTTATAATATATACTCTTACTAACTTAGTAACTCCCACTGGAAGTTCATCAGAGTTTTCTTTAGTAAATATTTGTACATCATGAACAACTCCACCACTACCATGGGCAACTCTTAAAGAAGTATCTCTTACTTCACGAGTCTTTTCACCAAATATAGCATGTAATAATTTTTCTTCACTAGTAAGTTCTTGCATTCCTTTAGGGGTAACTTTACCTACTAATATATCATTTTCTTTTACCTCAGTACCTATGCGTACTATACCATTTTCATCTAAGTTTTTACGAGCATCTTCACTTACATTAGGAATATCTCTAGTAAACTCTTCAGGTCCTAGCTTAGTATCTCTACATTCAGTTGCAGCATCTTCTATATGTAATGAAGTAAATACATCATCTTTAACTATTCTTTCATTAAGTATTACAGCATCTTCATAGTTATATCCATTATATGTCATAAAGGCTACTACTACATTTTTACCAAGAGCAAGTTCACCTAAATCAGTAGAAGGACCATCTGCAATAGTTTGACCTATTTTTACTTTGTCTCCTTTTTTAACAATTGGTCTTTGATTATAACAAGTCTCAGCATTACTTCTTTGAAAATTAAGTAAGTCATATGTTTTATCTTCTTCTTTAGAAGACACAACTATTTTCTTAGCATCAACATACTTAACTTCTCCTGCATTAGTTGCTAAAACAGTTGCACCAGTATCACGAGCAGCAGCATACTCAACACCTGTAGCTACATAAGGAGCTTCAGGAATTAATAAAGGTACTGCTTGTCTTTGCATATTAGCACCCATTAAGGCACGATTAGCATCATTATGTTCCAAGAATGGTATTAATGATGTAGTAATGGAAACTATTTGATTAGGAGCAACATCAACATAATCAATTTTTTCCTTGCCTACTAATACATTTTCTCTTTCAAATCTAGCAGGAACTATATCATCTATAATTTCTTTATTATCATTAACCTTTATAGTAGCTTGAGAAATACAGAAGCATTCCTCTTCATCAGCTGTCATATATACAACTTCATCAGTTATTCTAGCATTTACTACTTTACTATATGGTGTCATAATGAAACCATACTCATTAACTTTAGCATAAGAAGCTAAAGATGTAATAAGACCTATATTTTGTCCTTCTGGAGTTTCTATTGGACATATTCTTCCATAATGAGAACTATTAACGTCACGAACTTCCATTCCAGCTCTATCACGAGATAAACCACCAGGCCCTAGAGCACTTAGTCTTCTCTTATCGTTAAGTTCACTTATAGGATTTATTTGATCCATAAATTTAGATAATTGACTACTACCAAAGAATTCCTTTAAAGCAGCAGTAACTGGTCTAATATTAATTAAACTCTTAGGAGTAACAGTGTCTATTTCTTGCGTAGACATTCTCTCTCTTATAACACGCTCCATACGAGCAACACCTATTCTAAATTGATTTTGAATAAGTTCTCCACCCTGTCTTACACGTCTATTACCTAAATGATCAATCTCATCATAAGAGCCTACTCCAAAATGAAGATTAATATAATATGAAATACTAGCATATATATCTGATATAGTTAAGCATTTAGTAGTAATACTTTGATCATTACCAATTACCTTAAGAATAGATTCATCATTATTAGAATAAACTAAAACTTCCTGAATCTTATTATAGCTATCAAGATCCTCATTAATCTTAACAGTTTTAAGTCCATAACCACTTTCAAATATAGGTTTAAGAATTTCTAGAACATCTTTATTAACAACTGTACCCTTTTTAACTATAATTTCTTTACCTACTTTAATATTCTGTGCTAACTTATTATTAAGTAACCTATCAGTTACATTAAGTTTCTTATTAAACTTATATCTTCCTACTTTAGCTAGATCATATCTAAACTTATCAAAAAATCTTGTTACTAATTGATTCTTAGATGAATCTAAAGTAGCAGGTTCTCCTGGACGAAGTTTCTCATAAATTTCTATTAAGGCTTCATCAGTATTCTTAGTACTATCTTTTTCTAGAGTATTAATTAAATATTCGCTCTCACCAAAAACCTCAAGTATATCTTCATCACTTGATAAACCTAGTGCTCTTAATAATGTAGTAATAGGAACTTTTCTAGTCCTATCTATTCTAACATAAAAAACCCCTCTAGCATCAAGCTCATACTCAAGCCAAGTACCTTTATTAGGTATTACTTCATTAGTAATAATCTCTCTACCATTTTTATCAATTTCTCTCTTATAATAAATACTAGGAGAACGTACAAGCTGAGAATTGATTACTCTTTCTACTCCATTTATGATAAAAGAACCAGTATCAGTCATTAAAGGTAAGTCGCCTAAATAAACTTCTTGCTCTTTAACTTCACCAGTCTCATTAATGAAAAGTCTTGCTTCCACCTTAAGAGGAGCTCCATATGAAACTCTTTTCTCTTTACTTTCTTTAATAGAATATCTTGGTTCATCAAATGAATAAGAACCAAATTCAAGTGATAAAGAACCAGAAAAGCTTTCTACTGGAAAAATATCTTCAAATACTTCTTTTATTCCTTCCTCTAAAAATTTCTTATAAGAATCTTTCTGTATCTCCAAAAGATTCTTAAGTTCATAAGTGTCCTTAATTTCAGAGAAATTTCTTCTTTCTCTATAGTCTCCAAATTTCTTTAATTTGTAAGCCATTCTTTCACCCCAATTTCTAAATTTTTAAATAAATATTAATTCTAAGAATAAAACGCAGTGCAATAACTGATTTTACTACAAAACACCCTCTTTAGTCAAGTCTTTTCTTAGCACAAAATATAAAATATCCTTTATCTTTATAAATAAGATCAACTTTATAATAGTTTTCAAGTACTTTCTTAGTAGATAAAGCTCCTTGATCTTTTCTAATAACAAACCATACTTCACCTTCATCTGTTAAATAATCTCTTGCTCCTACTAAAATATCTAAAACTATTTTTTTACCAGCTCTAATAGGTGGATTAGTAATAATAACATCATATTTACCAGTAACTGCCTCATATACATTACTAACAAATACTTTACTATTTACTTTATTTATATCAGCATTCATTTGTGCTAAATGAACACTTCTTTTATTAATATCAATTCCATCTACTTGTGAAGAAGTGATTTTACTTATAATAATACCTATAACACCATAACCACAACCTACATCAAGAATCTTTTTACTTGCAGAATTATATTTTAAATAAGTACTAATAAGAGTTCTAGTTCCATAATCAATATAATTCTTAGAAAACACTCCATTATCACTATAAAATATAAATGATATATCATTATAAATAAACTCTATTTTTTTAAGATTACTTTTAATATCATTATTAGTAAAATAATGATCTGTAGAACCTACCATCTTTTAGAAAACCTTCCTAAATCAACAATATTTTCTTTTTTAAATCTCCTTATATTATAATCTTCTACTTCACTAGATTTATCATAGAAACTTTTAAATACTTCGCCGTCTCTATAATGCATATTAGTTACATTATAGTTAAAAGTTTCATAAGGAATAACTTCATTATCACTCTGGTAATAATGAGTCTTCTTGTCTACTACTTCTGTAATCTTAACATCAAACTTCTTACCAATACTATCACTTTTTAAGAATATAAAACTCTTAACATCAAATACGGGATTTCCATTCTTATCTTTATGATACATACCCTCTATTATATTAAAAACTTCATAATCTGAATTATTATCACGAGTAGAAGATGGCAAAAAATAATATACTATACCTTTATTGTACAGCATAATATTATTTTCATCATCTACAGTAGTTGTAGGATTTCCCTTATTTTCTAGTTTAATAAGTTTTTTAAATAAGTTCCTAGTAAGTAAAAATATAGCACAATTTCTATCTATATAAGAAGAAATAAACTTATAAGAACTTCTATCATTTCCGTCATTTCCTTTTAGATTTTCAGATAATAAGAGCATATTTTTATTATTCAATATATATCTTATCATATTCCTCCTATGGTAGGCAAAAAAGCCTTTATTAAAAAGGCTTATTTATTAAACTAATTCTACTGTTGCTCCAACTTCTTCAAATTTTGCTTTTAATTCATTAGCATCATTTAATTTTAAGTTTTCTTTAACATTTCCACCATTATCAGCAACATCTTTTGCTTCTTTAAGACCTAAACCAGTAATTTCTCTAACTAATTTAATTACTTGTAATTTTTGTCCTCCAGCACTAGTTAATACCACTGTTTTAGTAACATCTTCATCAACTACTGCTTCAGCAGGTGCTGCTGCAACTGCTACTGCAGATGGATCAACTCCAAATGTTTCTTTCATCATGTCTACTAATTCTTTTACCTCAAGAATAGTACTTTCCTTTAAACTTTCAATAATATCTTTATTTGATATCTTAGCCATTATGCTTCTCCTCCTTCTTTCTCTAATTTTTCAGCATACATATTCAATCCAATACTTAAATTTTTAACATGCTCTATTAAGCCTCCAGCAAACATTGTAAGTAATCCCTCCATACTTGGAATAGTTGCATAAGTATTAATAACATTAAGATCAAGAATTTCATTATCTAAATAACCAACTCTTACCTCAAGTGCTTTATGATCCTTAGCAAAATTACAAACAAGTTTAATAGGTTCAATAATATCATCAGCAAAAACATAAATATTAGGTCCTGCCATATACTCACTTAAATCTATTTTATTAGCTTTAAGTGCTATATCCATTAAAGTATTTTTATATACTTTAATTTCAGCATTACTTTTTTTAAGATTACTTCTTAGTGATTCAATTTCACTAACAGTTAAGCCTTGATAATTTAAAAGTAAAAACAACTTATTAGATTTTAATTTCTTTTCAATCTCACTAACTGTTTCTTTTTTTAAATTCAAACTTTTAGTACTTGCCATATTTCCTCCCTTACATATTAAAAGCTTCCACAAGGAAGCCTTATTTAAAAGTGCTTCCTAAGCAGGATTTACTTTACACCTGCTGTCTTTGGATAACTTTTCATGTCTTTTTAATTATAATATATAATTACTTATTTGTCAAAAGAATTTTTATCAACTTTAAGTCCAGGACTCATAGTTGAAGAAATACTAATGTTTTTAATAAATTCACCTTTAGCTGTTGTTGGTTTATTCTTAACTACTTCGCGATACAAAGCAATAAAGTTTTCATCAAGACTTTTTTCATCAAATGACAATTTACCAATAATAGCATGAACATTTCCAAAAGAATCATTTTTGAATTCAACTTGACCTTTTTTAATATTAGTAACAGCAACTTTTACATTATTAGTAACTGTTCCTAATTTAGGATTTGGCATCAAACCCTTAGGTCCTAATATCTTACCTATTTTACCAAGAGGTACCATTATATCAGGAGTTGCTACAATTGCATCAAAATCAAACCAAGATTCCTTAGAAATCTTTTCAATTAATTCTTCTCCTCCTACATAATCAGCTCCTGCTTCATTAGCTTCCTTAACCATAGATTTAGTAAGTACTAAAACTTTTTTAGTCTTACCAGTTCCATGAGGAAGTACAATAGAACTTCTAACATTCATATCTGTCTTCTTAGCATCAATATTTAATTTAAATGCTACATCAACAGTCTCATCAAACTTTCTTTTAGATATTTCCTTTAGTAATTTAATCGCTTCATCTTTAGAATAAACTTTGTTCTTTTCTAAACTCTTAGAAGCTTCCACATAATTTTTTCCATGTTTCTTCATAGTTTAACCTCCTTGTGGTATATTTTTTATTCTTTATCTTTGTCTTTGTCATCATCTGCAGAACTTTGTTCTGTAGTTTCAACTTCAACTTTAGCATTATCTTTAGCTGCTTCTTGCATTTCAGTAAGTTCAGCATCAAGTTTAGCCATTTCAGCTTCAGCTTCAGCTGCTTCAGCACCTTGCTCTTTAAGCTCAGCATCATTAATACCTTTAACAGCAATACCCATATTTCTAGCAGTACCAGAAATAGTGTTCATTGCATTTTCAATATTATCAGTATTTAGATCTGGTAACTTAATCTCAGCTACACGTCTTAAATCGTCTTTAGTAATTGTCGCAACAACTTCATTCGCTCCCTTAACACTGCCCTTTTTAAGTCCAGCAGCTTTAAGTAAAAGTGATGCAGTTGGTGGAGTCTTTAAAACAATATCAAAACTCTTATCTTCATAAATAGTAACTTCAGCTGGAATAACTTCACCCATTTTATCACGAGTAGCATCATTATACCTTGAGCATAGGTCTTGCAAATTAATTCCTAGTGGACCAAACGCAGTTCCAATTGGTGGGGCTGCTGTTGCTTTACCTGCCTCTATTTGAATCTTTACTATTTTAAATACTTTCTTTGCCATGAAAAACACCTCCTACTTGTTTATTTTTCAGGTTCTTGGTAATAACGAATATTACTTCTCCCAACGAAATTAATAATAACATATTTTTAATACTTTTACAATTATATTATTAAATTTTATATTATATTCCTTAATTCTTAGTTATTTGTAGCATATCTACTTCTACTGGAGTCTCTTGTCCAAATAAATCTATAAGTACACTTAACTTCTGATTCTCATCATCTATTGAATCTATTTTACCGTACATTCCTTTAAATGGTCCATCAATAATACATACTGAATCACCTAAAATAACATTTGTATCAACTACTTTATTTGTACTTTCAACATTTGCTAGTATCTTATCAACTTCATGTGGTAAAAGAGGCGTTGGTTTAGCACCCTTTCCACTAGAACCGATAAATCCAGTAACTCCTGGAGTATTACGTACTACATACCATGCTTCATCAGACATAATCATTTCCACTAATACATAACCAGGAAACATTAGTTTAACTTTTTCCTTCTTAACACCATCTTTAATTTCTATTTCTGTTTCAACAGGTAAAATAACTCTAAAAATATTATTTTCCATACCCATACTTTCAGTACGCATATCTAAATTTTCTTTTACTTTACTCTCATGACCAGAATATGTATTAACTACATACCATAATTTCTGATTTTCTTCTTTTCTCTCGTCCATTATTTAATAAGCCCCCTTAAAAATGCAAATGAAACATCAAGTCCAAAAAAGAATAATGCAAAAAATACTATCATTGCTATACATATAGCAGAATATTTAGCTAATTCCTTTCCTTTAGGAAAATGACTCTTCTTTACTTCGCTAACTACACCAGCAAAGAATTCCTTAATTTTTCTCATCTCTACTCCTTCAAAAAAAAACACTTTTGTTTCGTGTATATATACTATATCATAAAATTATATGCATTACAACTATTTTTAATTGAAAATTTTAAATAATAAGTTTATATAATATATATTTCATATGTTAAAAAAAGTAGAATACATTTAATTAGTAAGGAGAATCTATGTTAAAAAAAATACTTAACTTTTTAAAAACAATGCATATATTTACTACAAGTTATTCTATAAATGTTTTTCCAGAACCTTTAAAATTAGAAGATGAGGAAAAATATATAAAGCTTGCTAAAAATGGTGATAAACATGCTAGAAATGAACTTATAGAGCATAACTTAAGACTAGTAGCTCATATTGTAAAGAAATATGATAATTATAAGGAATCTTCAGATGATCTTATTAGTATTGGTACTATTGGCTTAATAAAAGGAATAGACACATATGAACTTGGTAAAAAAGTAAAACTAAGTTCATATATAGCAAAATGTGCTGAAAATGAAATTCTTATGCATATAAGAGGGAATAAAAAGAATTTACATAATATAAGTTTAAATGAATGTTTAGGTAGAGATAAAGATGGTAATGAAGTATCTTTTATAGATGTAATAGAACAAAAGAATAAAGATATTCATGATACAATATATCTTAAAGATAATATTCATATGTTAAAAGATTTTATTGATATATTAAATGATAGAGAAAAGAAAATAATAACATATAGATATGGTTTATATAATAATAATGAATATACACAAAAGGAAATAGCATCTATGTTTCATATAAGTAGAAGCTATGTATCTAGAATAGAAAAAAGAGCATTAATTAAAATGCTCCGTGAATTTATAAAGAAAGATATTTAACTATACTAGCTTAGGTCCAAATGTATCATTATATTGTTTACTTACTCCACATACATTTTCAGTTATTACTATTTTATTACTTTGCTCTACATTTGCAAAACCATCAAAAACTTGATTATATGTAGAAACTATATTTGCATTGCCTATTATTTGTCCTACAATACTTTGTCCTAAAACATTAGCTTTTACTGGACTTTGTGCAGTAAAGAAATACTTAGAAGACTTACCCACAAGAGCTCCTACATTACTTATTCCTTCTACTACACCCTCAATATTACATTTATCAACTTCACCATTCATTGTACCAGCTAAAATTCCTACATTATCTTTTCCTTTAATCATAGCATTTTCTATATCTAACTCATATACATTAAAAATTGTATTCTTACAGCAATTAAATAATCCTACATTATTTTCACTTTCTCTATTAATAAATAAATCTTTAATTAAATGTTTATATCCATAAAATTCTACTAGTTCACCCTTAAGATCAATAGGCTCAAAACCTTTATATAATTCTTTATCTTTATTATATTCTTCTAGAAATTTGAAGTAACTACTGGCATATCTATAACTATCTATATCATGAAAAAATAAATTTCCAAAAAGATTAATAGTATGATTTTCATTTTCCTTTAATCCTCTTATCTTTTCTAAATCTTCAATATAATAAATATCTATAACGCTCATATTTAATTTACCTTTCTCATCATAACAGTGTAATTAAATTCATCTTCTATTTCTTTAATAAAATCATATTTTTGATTATTATCAAATGTAGCAAGTAGTTCTTTTTCTATTTCCTTTTTATATGAATTTATTATATCACATAAATCTTTATTATTAGATATTATATTAATATATATTCTATCTTCTACATTAAATAGTGCTTCTTTTCTTAGAAGCTGGCATGTTCTTACTATTTCTCTAAAGACTCCTTCACGCTCTAGCTCTTTAGTAATATGAGTATCTATTACTACAAATTTATTATTATTTTCCTGTGCATCAAAACCTTCTTTAGAAGATAAATTGAGTTCTACCATATCATTAGTAATAAAGAATGGCACATTATTAATAATGATTTTCTTATTAACAACATCTTCTATGTTCATATTTTTAATAGTTTTAGCAAAATCATTTATAGATGAACCTAATATAGGACCACACTTCTTATAATTAGGTTTTAATTCTATATTCATATAAATACTTAGGTCATCTTCAAAACATACTGTTTTAACATTAAGTTCTTCATTAATAATACTAGAAAAATCATTTAAAAGTTCTTTACTCTTACCATCTAATATAATCTTACTAATAGGTTGTCTTATTTTAATCTTCGCACTTTCTCTACAAGCTCTACCTAGTACAACAATATTTTTTACTTCTTCCATCTCTTCTTCAAGTTTATTATTTATAAATTCTTCATTACACACTGGAAAATCACTTAAATGAACACTTTCTTCGCCAGTTAAATTAATAAATATTTCATCTGCTATAAATGATGAAACGGGTGCTATTAATTTACATATACCACAAAGAACTTCATATGTTACTTTATAAACTGCATTTTTATTCATAGATGACGATGTAGCCCAAAATCTTTTTCTATTTCTTCTTATATACCAGTTAGACAAATCATCAATAACAAAAGATGATATACTTTTTACTACTCTATTTAAATCATATTCATCATAAGCCTTAGTAACATAATCTACCAAATTATTATATTTACTCATTATCCATAAATCTATTAATTCATAATCTTTTTTAGTAGCTAATAGAAATTCTTTATCTAAATTATCAGCATTAGCATACATTTCAAAAAAACTATATGTATTTTTAAGACTACCAAAAAATTTACTTGTTACATCTTTAAGGCCATCTTCATCAAATTTAATAGGAAGCCAAACTGGTGAAATATACGGTAAATACCATCTTATAGCATCTGAACCATACTTTTCGATTAGACCAAATGGCTCTATAGAATTTCCTTTACTTTTGTGCATCTTTTTACCATATTTATCTAGAAGTAATTCATTAACAAGAACATTTTTATAAGGGCTCTTTCCTGTTAAAAATACACTTATTACCATAAGAGAATAGAACCACCCTCTTGTTTGATCAATTCCCTCTGCGATAAAATCAGCTGGAAACTGACTATCAAAAAGTTTTTTATTCTCAAATGGATAATGATATTGACTAAATGGCATAGATCCACTATCAAACCAACAATCAATTACGCTTTTTACACGTGTCATCTTTTTACCACATTTATCACAAATAATACAAATGTCATCTACAAATGGGCGATGAAGATCTATATCTTCATCATTTATTTCTTTAATAGAAAGTTCTTTAAGTTCTTTGATAGAACCAATCATATGATCATGACCACATGAGCATCTCCATAAAGGAAGAGGTGTACCCCAGTATCTATTACGAGAAATAGCCCAATCATTTAAGTTTTCAAGCCAGTTGCCAAATCTCTTTTCACCAACATATGATGGATACCAAGATACTGTCTTATTAGCTTTTATAATTTTATTTTTTATCTTTGTAATTTCTAGATAGAAAGATGGTTTACTACAGTATATTAAAGGACTGTTACATCTCCAACAATGGGGATAATTATGTAGCATCTTTTGTTTCTTAAATAATAAGTTATTTTCTTTTAAATATTCAATTACTTTTATATCCGCATCAAATACAAGCATATCTTTCCAAGGACCTTCTGCATATAAACCCTTTTCATTAACTGGATTTAATAGAGGCAGATTATATTTTCTTCCTACTTTAGAATCATCTTCACCAAAACAAGGTGCAATATGTACTATTCCAGTTCCACTATCTACTGTTACATATGAATCACAACATATGAAGAATCCTTTTTTATCTACAGGAAGAAAATCTAAAAGTCTATCATACTCTTTATATTCAAGAGTTTTACCTAGAAATTCACTTTTCACTTCATATTCATCAAATAAAGTGCTTACTAATTTCTTGGCAACTATATAAGAATTATTATGAGATTCTACCTTTACATATACTTCATTTGGATTAACACATAACCCAGTATTTGCTATTAATGTCCATGGGGTAGTAGTCCATACCAGTAAATATGTATTTTCATTTTTAAGTTTAAATGGTACTGTTACAGTAGTAACAGTAATCTCTTTATATCCCTGAGCTACTTCATGAGAAGCAAGACCTGTTCCACATCTAGGACAATAAGGTAATATCTTTTGGCCCTCATAGAATAAGCCTTCATCAAAAAACTTCTTAAGTATATACCACTCTGTTTCTATATACTTATTATCATATGTAATATACTTGTTTTCCATATCAATAAATTGACCCATTTCTGTAGTAAGTTTCTTAAATGCTTCCTCATTCTTCCAGACGTTTTCTTTACATTTTATATTAAACTTATCTATACCATACTTTTCAATATCACTTTTATCACTAAAACCTAATTCTTTTTCTACTTGTACCTCAACTGGAAGACCATGAGTATCCCAACCTATCTTTCTAAGTACTTTGTTACCTTTCATAGTTCTATATTTACAAAAACTATCTTTTAACATTTTAGCTAGCATATGATGAAGACCAGGATAGCCATTAGCTGTTGCAGGACCATCATAAAAAACAAACATCTTCTTATCATCTTTAGTATCTATGCTCTTTTGAAAAATATTATTTTCCTCCCAATATAGACTCATGTCCTTTTCATTTTCACTTACTTTTTTATTATTTAACTTCTTATACATTTGTATTTCCTTTCTTAAAAAATAAAAAAGTTATCATAAGGAGCATATTATGCGGTACCATCCTTAAAATAACTTAATTTTTTATAACGCATACCTGCGGTTTATTTAACATAAACATCATCAAGAGTGATACATATATATTTTATTATTAGTTTACACCAAACACTAACTCTCTTAAATATAAAAACATATAACGTCTCTTTCATTTGATTTAAATAAATTATATATTATAAAATACACATTGTCAAATCATACCTAATTTATTTTTAATAATTTTTAGTCTCTAATCACAAACTAAAGTAGGTTTAAATTCATAATTAGGTTTACCATCTTCTAAAGGTTTTTTAACTATTAATTCTATTTTAGTTTTAGTTGTATCACAACTCTTATTAGTATTAGGATTAACAAACATAGAAGTATCATGTCCTATTCTTTCTTTCATTTCCTTAATAGTAGTAGAATAAACACCTTCTTTAAGGGTAGTCTTACCTGTTATATAACTATCATAAATCAAAGTTCCATAAGAAACTAGTTTATCTTTAAGCTCATCATACTTAAAACTTTTATCAGTTTCCTTAGAACATCCTCCTAAAAACATTAAGCAAACAAATACCAAAACAAATATTACTTTACTTTCCTTCATAACTTATTTCCACCTTTCCTTTTCCTGAATTTTTAGTTAGTGATGTATCTGCAAAAATTATATCAGCACCTTTTACGGTAGTTCCTCCATTTCCTGGTTTACCTGGTGTAGTACATGTACTACAATAACAGCTATAATATCCACCATAGGAAGCACATCCTCCCCCACAAGTTGAACAACCACATGAGTATGTTGGTGCCCATCCATTACATCCTCCTCCACATGTTTGACAGCTTTGGACAACAGGACTATAGGACTTACATCCTCCTCCACATGTTTGGCAGTAACAATAATATGTTGGATATCGACTTACACAAGTTTTTACTAGGCCGTGGCAACCTCCAGCCGCATCTATTCTTGAGCAAGTAGTGTTCCATGAAGCACAGCCTCCGCCGCATGTAGAACAATTGCATTTATAAGTTGAATTCCAAGCAACACATCCACCTCCAGAACTAGTACAATTACAGTCATAAGTTGATGCATACGAGTTACAACCACCTCCACATGTAGAACAATTGCAAGAGTAGGTATCATTATATGAAATACATCCCCCACCACATGTAGAACAATTACATTCGTAATTATAATCAGGGCTAGAACCACCGCCTCCACCATTTATGCCATTAGAGCCTGCTCCAGCACCAGAACTTGTTCCTCCAAGTGCATCTCCAGAACCACCAATGCCTCCATTAGGACCTCCACCACCTCCTGCAATTTTAGCAAGTTCTATATTATTTAATTTAATAGTAGTAGCTCCACCTCCATAATATTTACCAGAGCCTCCACCACCAGTTCCATCTTGCCCACCAATCAATAATTTTAATTCTTGTCCTTTAGATAGGTAAATAGAAAATCCCTTTGTATCACCTGCTCCACCATTACCAGCTCCAGCAGATCCTGAAGCAATTATATTATAATGACCACTATAAGGTACTACGTAGGTTTGCTCACTTGAAGAATATTCAAGCTTTTTCTTAAGTATTACTTGACACTGAGTGTCAGCATTTACATTACTTACTGTTATTGTATTACCTTCTAAAGTTATTGCTTTCTTATCATTACATTTTATATATGGATTATCTACATTATAAGAATTATCTATTACTTTAAAATCCTTAAATACAGCATTTTTATTAGGCTCTACTATAATCTCTTTTACATCAGTAGTAGCTCCTATAATATTTAAAGAAACTTTATAATTTTTAATTGTAAAGAATTCCAAACTACATTCAAGTGGATAAGAAGTGATTTTAGCAGATAAAGTATTATTTATATACTCAACACTTCCTCCATTGCAGGAAGAAAGCAATTCATAATTACCAGTTTTAGGAATGTTAGTTACCAAGGATCCGTCTAATCTAATTGAATTAAAAATAATATCAGCTTGATCATCAAATAAATAAGGATCTTTTGGAGTACCACTTCCTTTTACCTTAGAATCTCTATTAACAAATGCTGTTTGTCTACCAAAAGAATTACTATTAATATCCTTATTTCTTACTATATTACCTGAAGCATCAATAAAATAAACTTTATTATCAATAGCCTTGTCATTAAAAAGTGACTCTCGCTCATTGTACAAATAAGTACTAATATTATTACCACTTATTAAAAGAGTTTTATCATATTCATCTTTAGTAAGTAAACTTGTATTACTATTAAAATTAGCTCCTTTATTATAAATATTATTATAATATGTATTTAAAACAGTATCTTTATTCTTATATGTAAATCCAGTTGATGCATAAACATAAGTACTCATAAAAAACATAGTAATAATCATTAAAATATAGGTGAATGTTTTTCTATTCTTATTCATATATTTACTCCTATTTATATTATAAAATATATTTATGTTTTTTTCAATCATTATTTGATTTTTACTAATAAAAAATCATATGTTTTATTATGAGTAGTGAACTAAAGAAACTTTCTTTTGAAAAAATAATATGGGTAGTTTTTATAATTATAAGTTTACTTAATATTTATGGAACTTCTTTATTAGAAGAGTATGCTAAAACAAAGGATTCAACTGATAAACTAACTGCTAAGAAGATTTTTATATTTACAGTTATAGTATCCTTTTTAATATATGCATACTTTGTATATAGAAATTATAAACAATTAAAAGAAAACGAAAGAAATAATAAAGATACTAAACTTTATTATATAAGATTTATTGGAAGTTTACTAATAATAGCAGGGGTATTATTTATATTATATTTTCAAATATTTGAACCGGATTTAACAGGTTCACCAGCTATATAATAGTGCTTTTCTATCTAATACATACTTTATATTTATTCTTAATTCTTACTAAAGTATTTTCTATAGATCTTTTATCTTTATTAAGAATTTCAGCTATCTCAGTATTTGTCATATTTTTAAGTTTTAAATTAAACACTTCTTGTTCATAAGCTGTTAAACTCTTTTTAAGTTCATCTATTAGATACGTTGCATATTCTTTTTCTTCTACTTTTTTAGATGGATCACTATTATTATCATTAAATACTTCATAAAGAGATACATTATCATCAAGTATATTATTGTCTAATGAGAGTGATTCATTTAAAAATTTATTTTTATTTCTTTTAGCACTTCTTATATATTGTCTAATATTTGTTTCTATACAAACGGATGCATAAGTATAAAAAGTAACATTCTTCTTTTTATCAAAAGATTTCATAGCACTTATTAATCCAATAGTACCTTCTTGTATTAAATCACTTTTATCAACACCACAAGAAGAAGCATAAAGCATATTATATGAAGATATCTTATCTATTAGGGGTTTATATTTACTGATTAATAAAGTCTTAGAATCTTCATTACCCTCATGTACTAAAAATAAACATTCATTATCATTTATATTCTTATAATCCATTTTAATCCTTTGTCTTTAAGACTTCATATATCATAATACCAGCTGCAACTGAAGCATTTAAACTATTAATTTGACCATTTAAAGGAAGAGATGCTATAAAATCACATTCTTCTCTAATAATATTTTTAAGTCCTTTACCTTCGCTGCCTATTACTAAAACAGTTTTACCTTTATAATCTATTTTTTCATAGGGCGTACCAAAAGCATCAGTACCTATAATCCAAAAACCTTTCTTTTTAAGTTTTTGAAGACTACTTCTTAAATTAGCTACTTCACAGATTTTAGTATTAATTAAAGCACCTGCTGATGTTTTCATAACAGTTGCATTAACTGCTGCAATTCTTTTATTAGGTATAATTATATAGTCTACTCCAGCACATTCGCAAGTTCTAATTATTGCACCAAAGTTATGTGAATCTTCTATATGATCAAGAACTACTATAAATGAAGCTTTATCAGACTCTAAAACATCATCAAAAGACTTAAAATGATATTCAGAAATATCTAAAACTATACCTTGTGAATTAGTAGATACTAATTTATCTACTTTTTCTTTAGTTTCATAAATAGTCATAATATCTTTAGACTTTATATTATGTAAAATCTCCTTATCATCGAAATCTTTATATAAATAAATCTTCTTTATTAAATTATCTTTCTTTAATAGCTCTTTTGCAACATTTTTACCATATACTAACATTTAAAAGCCCTCCCAATAAACAATATCATAACATATTTTAGCAAATAAACCTACAGGAAATAAAATATATTATAAAATTTCTTCTAATTCATTAACACTTGTTATAACACTAAATACTTTATTATCAATAAATTTTTCTTTACTTAAAAAATCTATAAACTCAAGAAATTTATCATAGAAATGATCATAATTAAATAATACTATCTTACCATTAACATTATTAGTAAATACTCCCATTATAGAAGTAAATAACTCATTTTGAGTACCAAATCCACCAGGTAAAACAAGTATAACATCACACTTCATAAAATATGATAACTGATCAAATATACTATCACATATAATTGTAGTAGTCTCCTTATAGTTACTATCATCTAATTCTCTACTAAGAATATCTTTAATAGCTCCATTATTTTCTATGCATGATTGATAAAGTCTTTTCATCATACCAGTTTTTCTTGCTCCCATATATATTTCATAATTTTTATTTATACATACTTTTGCTACATTAGTACTAAGAGCATAATACTTACTATTTACACACTCACTTGATGAAAGAGCAATAAATATTTTTTTCATAGTTTACTTACCTCCAGATATATCTTTTTTAGCACTTGTTGCAGCAATTGCTCCATCAGATGCTGCAGTTACTATTTGGTATAGTCCTTTATCAATAGCATCTCCACAAGCATAAATACCTTTAACACTTGTTCTCATACTATCAGATACTTCTATATAACCTTTATCATTTATAATATCTATTTTATTTAAAAAATCAGTCATAGGCTCAAAACCTATATATACAAAAATAGCTTTTACATCTATTTCTCTTTTATTATTTAGTACAACAGAACTAATTTTATCATTTAAGAGATTAACTGTTTCAATATCAAAAGGCTTGATAATTTCAATATTCTTACACGCTTTAGCATTATTAATAAGTATTTCATCTGCTCTTAATGTATCATTTCTATTAATTATATATACTTTACTACATATATTAGCTAGGTATACTCCTTCTTCAAAAGCAGAATTTCCTCCACCTATTACTGCTACTGGTTTATTCTTATAAAGAGCAGCATCACATATAGCACAGTAACTTATTCCTTTACCAGTTAAATTAAATTTCTTTTCTATATTAGGCTTTTTCTTTTGTCTTCCAGTACATATTATAATAGTTTTAGTTTCATAAGTACTATTAACTGTTTTAACAATTTTTTTACTCTTAAGATTCT
Source organism: Bacilli bacterium (assembly GCA_036653735.1). Taxonomy (GTDB): domain Bacteria; phylum Bacillota_I; class Bacilli_A; order RF39; family UBA660; genus CAVCAD01. The sequence goes on from JAVVTI010000002.1 coordinate 53,899, forward strand.
CTATATCTATTACTTCTTCTATTTTATATTCTATTTCTTCATTTAAAATATGTTCAAACATTTTATATGCTAAATCAGGTCCACTTATATTATCGTATCCAATAAAATTATCAACTATATTAGTAGAGTTAATAAGACCACCTGGGGCACTCTTTTCCAAACATAAAACTTTAAGACCACTTCTTTTTGCATATACTGCAGCACTCATTCCAGCTGGTCCCATTCCAATTATTATACAATCATACATAAATATTTCTCCCTTTAAAAGTTTTTAACTTTTTCCTTATCCTTAGTATTATATAAATCATTAAGTGCTGGTTTTTTAGATTGTATCATAATAAGTATAAAACCAGCAAAGAATAATATAATACTAACTACTTGTGCTATTTTAAAACTACCTAACATAAGACTATCAGTTCTTAAGCTTTCTATTACAAATCTACCTACTGAGTACCACATTAAATATGTTCCTACTTGTTGACCAAGTCTTATATATTTGTAATGCCTAATAGTTAATATGAATATAGCACCTAAAACACACCATAAACTTTCAAAGTAAAAGGTAGGAACTCGGTATAATCCATCAATAAGCATTCCATTAATTACAGCACTGGGTATAAATAACTTATGAAGTGTTTCAAGTGAAGTAACAGGTCCATAGGCTTCACTATTAAAGAAATTACCCCATCTACCTATTGCTTGAGCAATAAGAACAAAAGGTACTGCTACATCTAGTACTCTTAATACACTTACTTTATACTTTTTACAATATATTAATATAGTAAAGAATCCAAAGATTAATCCTCCATGCATAGCAAGTCCACCATGCCATACTTTAAGTATCTCTATAGGATTAGCAGCATAGTATTCCCACTGAAAGGCAACATAATATAACCTAGCTCCTAAGAAACCAAATATAACACACCAAAATATTAAATTAACCATAAATGTCTTATCAATACCAAACTTATAGGATTCTTTAACAATAAAAATACTTGCTAAAATAATGCCTATTATTATAAAGACACTATACCAAGTTATATTAAAATATGATGTACTAATTATATTAGGATTCATGCGTTATTCCTCTTAATAGGTTCTACTATTAAAGAGTTAAGAATAATTTTCATAATACTTATAAATATTGCTATAAAAAAAGGTACAAGAAAACCCTCTATTATAAAGTTGCTTCCTAGTATTAATGAAGTAATTTTAAGCACAAGTACATTTACAATAGGATATAAAATTCCTAGAGTCATAATAGTTATAGGAAGCATTACTATAGTAAGTATAGGTTTAATAGTAGCATTAAATACACTTATTAAAGTAGATGCAAGTAGTGCATACCAAAAGGATGATATATAAAACCCTTTAAATAAAACACTAGCAAGTAATAGTACTAATGCAAAAACAAACATCTCCAAAATAATTTCAAATATTATATTAATAACTTTCTTTTCTTTCATAAAATATCCTTTCATAACTATTATAATATAAAACCCTTAAAGATAAAAGTACTTTTAAACAATTAATATATATTAATTAAAAAATGTCTGTAATAAAGTCTTTCTCTTACTAGAATATAAATTCTCTACACTTTCATTAATACTATCTATAGTACCTATTAAATATAACTTTTTCTTAGCACGGGATACCCCAGTATATAGTAGTTTATTATATAACATTCTTCTAAAAGAAGAAGAAAGTATAATAACAGTATAATCATACTCACTGCCTTGACTCTTATGAATACTTATAGCATATGCTAAAGTAAATTTATCATAATCACCTTGTCTATATGTAACTATTGTACCACTATAATCAATAAATACTTCCTCCTGTACTATCTTTCTAATATAACCAATATCTCCATTAAATACATTGTTTTCTACATCATTTACAAGTTGAAGAACTTTATCATTTTCTCTATATCTTTTACCATAATAAAATAATTCTTTCTTATTAATATCTTTAGGATTAAATATACTTTGCATAAAGCTATTAATATTATCTATACCATTTATTCCACTATACATAGGTATTAATACTTGAAAATTATCTAAGGATACTTTCTTACTTATTATATCATCACATATATCCTTTAAATGTTCTTTAGTATTTTTATCATTAGATTCTATAAACATAAAATCATTATAATTATCAAACTTACTAAAATTAACTTGGTTCTTTATATCTATAGCAAAATCTATTATATAACTTCCTTCTTTTGCTCTATATATTTTATTTAAAATACACTTATTAATAATCTCACAATTAATAAGATCACCTAGTACATTACCAGGAGCTATAGAAGGAAGTTGGTTATTATCTCCTACTAGAATTATCTTAACATTATCTTCAAGTGCTTTAAGTAAACTTTGCATAAGAAATACATCTATCATAGAACTTTCATCTACTATAATAAATTTTACTGTAGACTTATTTTTTTCATTAGTAGAAAAAGCTTTAGTTTCTTTATTCCAGCCTAAGAATTTATGAATAGTACTTGCTTTAATTAAAGTAGACTCAGCAAGTCTTTTAGAGGCTCTTCCAGTAGGAGCAAGACATGCTACATCATAGAAATAATTACAATGGGTTAGCTGTTCATATATATTAAGAATAGCCTTAATGATAGTTGTTTTACCAGTACCAGGTCCTCCACTTATAATGAAAAAATTATTTATAATAGAACCTTTAATAGCATTAACTTGCTCACTATTAAATACTATATTATTATTCTTTTCATATAAAGATATTAAATTATTAAGTTTAACTGTGTCATAAGAGTCTTGTAGTTTTTTACATAGCTTAACTCTTAGTGAAATATATTCTTCTGCTTTATAATAATCATATAAAGTAATATAACTTCCAACTGCATATATTCTTTTAAGACTTACTAAATCATTTAGATACATTTTAAAATCACTTGTATTAATATTTTTACTAAAATATCTATTTACATTTATATAAATATTTTCTATAAGTGCTACAGTATTACCTGTTTTAATGCAAATTTCATTAGTAACAAACTCTATTAAAGCATAGATTCTGTTTTTAGATTTCTCTTCATTCTTTTTAAGAAATATACCATCTAACTTATCAAACTTAATATCATCCTTTAATATGTATATATCGCTTTCTATTATATTAGTAATATTACCCATATATTTACTAACTAAATTAAGGGATTCTTTAGTAGTAAAACCTAAGGAACTAAGGTACATAATAGTTTCTTCTTCTTTACCTATTTCTTTAAGTTTACTTCTTAAATCTAGCAAACGTCTATTACTTAATACAGTTGTGGGTATATCACTACTATCATTCTTAAGTACTTCTAAAGTCTTTTCTTTATATAATTCAGTTAATTTCTTGGCTGTTTTAATACCTATTCCTTTGAAAATACCACTACTTAGGTAAACAACAATTCCATCTACATCTGTTGGAATCTTAACCTCGTAGCTACTAGTATTAAACTGATAACCATATTTACTATTATCAGCAAAATTTCCATGTAAAATATAGTCTGTATCAAGTTCTAATTTAATAAATACCCCAGTAATAATAGCACACTTACCAATATACTCCTTACCTTCATCAAAATTAGTATCTTTAACCTTAAAAACTGCAACACAAAAACCACTTCCTGTGCTACATATAATTTTCCTAACGTTTCCAGATATAAAATTTTCCATATAAAAATTATAACACGAAAAAAGAAATAAACAAGTGTTTTAGTTAGATGTGGTTAAAAATTGCCTATTATTAAAATTATCCTTTAATTAGACTTTTACCACTCATTTCTTTTGGAGTTTCTAAATTAAATATATCTAAAATAGTAGGTGCTATATCAGCAAGAGAACCAGTATGTTTTAATACATATTCTTTATTAGTAATAATAAAAGGTACTTTAGATGAAGTATGACTTGTTACAGGTAAACCATTTTCATCTATCATATATTCACAGTTACCATGATCAGAAGTAATAATAAGTTCATATTCATTATTTAGTTTTTCATATATTTTACCTATACATGTATCACATATTTCTATTGCCTCTATAGTAGCTTTTAAATTTCCAGTATGACCAAGCATATCAGGAGCAGCAAAGTTTACTAAAATAAATTGAGTATTACTTTCCATTAGTTTAAGAACTTCTAGAGTGATTTCCTTAGTACTCATTTGTGGCACACTATCATAAAAATCTACATCTTTAGAAGGTACAAGTACTTTCTTATAATTATCAAAATCTATTTTCCTACTACCATCAAAGAAATATGTAACATGAGCATATTTCTCAGTCTCAGCTACTCTTCCTTGAGATATACCACAGGAAGATAAATACTGTCCTAAAGTATTTAAGGTTTCATGTGATTCTATGGCAAAGGGAAGTCCTTTGTATATATTAAATATAGATGCCATCTTTAAATTATTAAATTCTTCATGTTTAAACTCTTTAAAATCTTTATCAAGTAAAGCTGTAAGTAGTTGTTTCATACGTTCTGGTCTAAAATTAAAAAATATTATACCATCATTTTCCTTTATATTACTTTCTTTATCAATAATGCTTGGCAAAATAAACTCATCACTAATATTTTCTTTATATGACTCTTCAATAGCTTCATTAAAATTATTATAGCTTTTTCCATCACCATAAACAATAGCATTATATGCCATAGAGGTTCTATCCCAGTTTCTATTTCTATCCATAGCATAATATCTTCCTGTAATAGTACCAACTTTACATTCTTTTATATTCATAATATAAGTTTCTATTTCTTTTAGATATATTAAAGCACTACTTGAAAAACAATCTCTTCCATCTGTAAAAAGATGAAGATATATATTTTTAATTTGTTTATCTTTAACTAAGTCAATACATGCTTTAATATGTTTCACACTAGAATGAACTCCTCCATCAGAAAGAAGACCAACAATATGTAGTGATGAATTATTACTTATAGTATGTCTAACTACTGAGAGTAACTCTTCATTATTAAAGATTTCCTTATTATCTATATTTTCATTAATAATAGATAAATTCTGTTTAACACATCTTCCACTACCTATTGTTAAATGACCAACTTCAGAGTTACCTACTTGGTACATAGGAAGACCAACTGCTTCTCCTGATGCTTTAAGTTGTAAGTTTGGGTATGTACTACTAAGCATGTTATACACAGGTGTATTTGCTAGTTTAATAGCATTACCCTTTTCTTCTTTTCTAATACCAAATCCATCTAATATTAATAATATAACTTTTTTCATTTTTATTCTCCTCTTACATAAGATTAACACATATCTAATATTTAATAAATAAAAAAAGAACTATATATATAATTCCTTTACTTATTTATTTTATATTTTTTTCTTTAGTTACTTTAGTTTCTTTAGTTTTCTTAGTTTCTTTAGTTTTCTTAGTATCTATAACTTCTTCTTCAGGTTTATTAATATTAAGAACATCTTTTCCTTTATAGAAACCACAAACAGTACAAGCTCTGTGTGGAGCTAATGAAGCACCACAATTAGTACATGTTGTTATAGTAGGAGCATCCTTCTTTAAATGAGTCCTTCTTATTCTTTTCCTTGTCTTACTTATCCTTCTAGCAGGTAAAGCTCCAAATAAACAAATATTTAATTTCATTTTTCTTCCTCCATATCTAGTATATTTTTTAAATCCTCTAACTGATTAGTCTTTATATTATCAGTTAAACTCCATCCATCACCACTTGTTTTTATATGTATATTCTCTTTAACAATATGATTTGGCTTTTCTAAGATTATATTCTCCCACAAAATCGGTAAAATATCAAGTGTATTTCCAATTATTTTTACATTTTCATACATATTTTCATTATTTTCACCAATAGTACAGTTAATTTTAATATTAAAAGGATACATAACCTCCTCTAAAGATAGATCACAAAGTAACACCATAGTACCTGTAGCATTAATAAATATGTTATAAGTTCCATAATCTATAAAAGATATCTTACCTTGTACTTTAGTACTTTCAAGTCTTTGTATACCAGCAGCTTTAAGTAAAGTATCATCAATAACTAACTTTTCATCAACTATAATATCTTCATTTTCTATATTATCTAAATTAATAATCATAAGCTCCTCCTTATATAAGATTATACATTCTATTTACATTTTTTACAAGAATTATAATATTTTATTA
>JAVVTI010000003.1:0-20207 GCA_036653735.1 Bacilli bacterium
ATTTTATCTCAGAGATTACTAAAATATCTACTGATAAAATAACAGAAATTCAAAAAAAATATTTAATGAAGTATAGGAATTTTAGATAATAGTTAGATAAAAGTATTATAATTACATTAATCATATGTATATAAAAACAAGATTTAATTATCTTGTTTTTTAAATTCTTGTTTAATTTTATTTGAATTCAATAATACCTGAAAAAGTAAGTTATTTGTTACGAGGTCATATTCACCAATATACTCATATATAATAGGATTAAATTGTAATATAAATTTTAAATTATCATCTTTTTTAGTAAAATTATCTGAAACGCCTCCTAAGTCAAAAAATTTATATTTATCTTTGAATGTTTCAATAATTTTATAATAAAGGTAATTAAGTGAGAACACTTGGGGATAATCTTTATTATCTCCAGAAGCTATTATACTAATTCTATTATCATATTTTGATATTATTGCACCTGCTAAAATAATATATTCCTGTTTACTATTTAATAAGTTACTCATTTTTATAATTTTATTTTTTAGATTAGTTAATAAAATATCTGAGTTAATCTTTTTATTATATATTTCATTATCACTTGTATTAGTTGCAAACAAACTATTTATTTCATAGTTTTCTTGTAGTTTTTTATCATATGATATTTGAAGTTTTTTTACATACTCACTTACATCAATTTTAACAACTAATGCATCAACTTGATTATTTTCATTAAACAATTTATAGTAATCTTCATAATAAGACAGACCATAATGTTTATCTGATAAAAGATTATATATATCCTTAATACTTTCTACATTTACCTTTTGAAATAATAATGAATACTCATCAGCTAAAGAAATATATTTTTTAAATGAAACATTAAGTTTATCAAAGTCATAAGAAGATGTATTTATTATTGCATTAAATTTTGGTAATAAGAAATTTTGATTATTATCTTTTAATTTTTTATAACCATTTTCTTTTAAGGTTTCCATTACTACTAGATTAGATTCATTGTAGTTTTTATTTCCATTTTTATTATTAATAATTGAATATGTAATTTCAGGATTTATTTTTATAAAGGCAAATCTTCTTTTAAATAAATAATTTTTTAAAGCACTAGTAAATTCTTTTACCAAATCCTTATCATAATAATCCATTATAAACCCACGTGGTGAATATCCATATTTTATAGTAGGTACAATATATTTAGATAATATTATACATGCACACACTAAAGTATTATCATTAAATCCTCCGATATAAAAAGTTTCATAACTATATTTATTCATAAGAGTTCCATATGTACTTGTTTGGAAGTGATTTCTAAGAGGGTGATTTGTAATAAATGCATCTAATTCATTCTTACTAATTTCTTTTATATTCATAAATTCTCCTTTTTAAGTATTTTCTGTTAGTAGTATAGCATTTTTTAATGAAAATCTCAATTTATTATTTGATATTTTTATAAATAAATGTATAATAAGTATAGGAGAAAATATATGAGCAAGATTAAAAATATTTTTGCTAGAGAAATATTAGACTCTAGAGGAAATCCAACTATAGAAGTTGAAGTGCTTACTGAAAAGGGTTACACTTGTAGTTTTGATGTTCCATCAGGTGCATCTACTGGTAGTAAAGAGGCACTTGAATTAAGAGATAATGATGAAAGATATGGAGGAAAAGGCGTTAATAAAGCTATTAATAATGTTATTAATATCATAAAACCATCCTTAATTGGTATGGAAGTGTTTAATCAAAAAAAAATAGATGAAGTTCTTATTGATTTAGATGGTACTAATAATAAAAGTAATTTAGGAGCTAACGCTACTTTAGGAGTAAGTATAGCATGTTTAAAAGCAAGTGCTCTTGAAAATAATGAAGAGATGTTTTCATACTTAAATAAAAGAGAGAAAAAAGTACCTCTTGGTATGTTTAATGTTATTAATGGAGGAATGCATGCTCCAAATAATATTGATATTCAAGAGTTTATGATAGTTCCTAAGTTTTCCACTTTCAAAGAAATAGTAAGATGTGCTAGTGAAGTCTTTTCATCCTTAAAAGATATATTAAAAGAAAAGGAACTATGTACCTCAGTTGGAGATGAAGGAGGCTTTGCTCCAGATATGGTTTGTAATAAAGATGTGTTGTCAGCATTAGTGAAAGCAATTGAATTAGCCGGCTATATTCCGGGTAAGAATGTATATTTAGCACTTGATGTTGCGGCTTCTTCATTTTATAATAAAGAGAAAAATCTTTATATGTTTGAAAATAAATTTATTTCTTCTACTGAACTATTAGCTTATTATGAAGAAATCGTTAAAGAGTATCCTATTATTAGTATAGAAGATCCTTTTGATGAAAATGATTATGAAGGATTTAGAATGATAACAAGTAGTATAGGTAAAAATATTATGATAGTAGGTGATGATTTATTTGTAACTAATAAAGACTTACTTAAAGATGGTATTAACAAAGGGTTATGTAATGCTATACTTATTAAACCTAATCAAATTGGAACGTTTTATGAGATGTTAGAGACTGTTCTACTGGCCAAAGAAAATAATTATAGATGTATAATGAGTCATAGAAGTGGAGAAACTTGTGATACTTTTATAGCAGATGCTGCTGTAGCTCTTAATATACCATTTATTAAGTCTGGCTCTATTTGTAGAGGAGAAAGAGTATGTAAATATAATAGACTTCTTAAAATTGAAGAAACTATAAGTAAAACAGAAAGGATAAATATATGAAGAAAATAATATCTTGTTTAGACTGTGGTTCTAGTAATATAAAACTTGTCGTTTGTGAGATATTTAATGATAAACTTTATGTATTAGCTACGTCTTGTATTAAGTCTAAAGGTATTAAAAAAGGTATTATAGAAAATAAGGAACAAGCAATTATTCCTATTAGAGAAGCTTTTGAAAAATGTGAAAAAGTAATTGGACAACCTATTAAAAAAGTAATATGTATTGTACCTAGTTCTCATGCTGATTTTATTATTTCTGAAGGAACGACTACTCTAAATAGTGATAATTCTTATGTTTGTGGGGATGATATATTAAAGTCTTTTCAGGCTTGTGTATATAATAAAGTAAGAAGTAATATGGAATTTGTTAGTATTTGTCCATTAGAGTTTATTATAGATGATAAAAAAATTGTTAATGACCCCAAGGCTATGCCGGCTAAAAAGTTGTCTGTAAAAGCAGTAGTTTCTTTAATACCTAAAAATAATTTAAGTAATTTATTTGTAATATTAGAAGAACTAAATAAAGAAGTTAATGATATTTGTTTTTCAGGGCTTGCAGATTACTTTGAATATTCTTCTAAAGTAAATAATGGTTACTCAGCTGTTATTAATATAGGTGGTGAAACAACAGATATTAGTATATTATCTGGTAATGTACTAATTGCAAGCTCAGTTATTTTCCAAGGAGGAAGTAGTGTAAATAGAGATATATGCTATGCATATGATATAAGTTTGAAGGAATCTTCTTATATAAAAGAAAGGTTTGGTCATGCGGTTTTATCTGGTGTTTCTACTAAAGAATACATTCCGGTATTGACAAAGTCAGGAGAAAATATTAAAATTAATCAGTACCAAGTAAGTGAAATTATATATTCTAGATTTAAAGAAATACTAAATGAAAGCAAAAAAGAGATAAATCTCTTAACAAAAAAGGAAATTAGTTATATAATAGTAACTGGGGGAGCAAGTGAAACTTGTGGATTTGATGAAATAGTTAAAGAAGTGTTAGGAAATAAGGCTTCTTTAGGGGTAATTAATGAAATGGGTGTAAGAAATAATATGTTTAGTAGTTCTTTAGGATTAATAAAATATTATGATTATAAGTTATCATTTAGAAATAGAGTTGCCTCTACTTTAAGTGAAGAAGAACAAGAAAGTTTGTTTACGATAAAGAAAAAAATAAATAGTGAAAGTATAATAGGAAAAATATATGGTTATTTTTTCGATAATTAAGGAGTGATTAAAATGGATGGTAGTCCACTAGCTATGGATCAAATAGCAAAGATTAAAGTTATAGGTGTTGGTGGTGGAGGCTGTAATGCCGTAAATAGAATGATTGATTCGGGTCTTAAGGGAGTTGAATTTATTGTTGCTAATACTGATTTGCAGGTATTAAATGTCTCTAAAGCAGAAGTAAAAGTACAAATTGGTAAAAGTATTACTGATGGCTTAGGGGCTGGAGCTGATCCTGAAATAGGAAGACAAGCTGCACTTGAAAGTAGAAATGAACTTGAAGATATTTTACGTGGTGCAGATATGGTTTTTGTTACATGCGGCTTAGGTGGAGGAACTGGAACAGGAGCTGCTCCAGTAATAGCAGAAATTGCACAATCTTTAGGTTGCCTAACAGTAGCTATAGTAACTAAACCTTTTAGATTTGAAGGTAAAAAGAGAACTGATCATGCTCTTATGGGACTTGATGAACTTAAAAAACATGTAGATACTTTAGTAGTAATACCAAATGATAGATTAAGAGATTTAATTGATAAATCTACTCCTATGCTTGATGCATTTAAAGAAGTAGATAATGTTTTAAGATTAGGAGTACAGTCTATTTCTGATTTAATTAGTGTGCCTGGTCTTGTTAACCTAGACTTTGCTGATGTTAAAACTATTATGTCTGGAAGAGGAAGTGCTCTTATTGGTATAGGTGTAGGTTTTGGAGAAAATAGGGCAATAGAGGCTGCTAAACAAGCTGTGACTAGTCCACTTCTTGAAACTACAATTAATGGAGCTACTGATTGTATAGTAAATATAACTGGTGGAAATAGTTTAGCTTTGTTTGAAGCTGAGGATGCAGCTGAAGTAGTAAGAGCATCTGCTAATACAGATGTTAACGTAATATTTGGTGTTGTTATTAATGAAGCACTAACTGATGAATGTATTGTAACAGTTATAGCAACAGGTTTTGAAGATGAAGAAAATGAATTAACTAAGAACATTAGAAGTGAAAACTCAACAAGAACAATAGAAGAAAGTGAAGAAATAGAAATACCATCTTTTTTAAGAAATAGAGACTTTTAGAAATAAAAGTTTTAAAATATATAAATAAGCATAAAAAAAAACGGATAGCCGTTTTTTTGTTTTATCTATTATAATATTCTACTATCTGTGCTTCATTAATATCAATATTTAACTCTTCTCTTTCTGGGAATCTTACGTATGTTCCTTCTTTTTTCTTATCATCCCATGAAACAAAAGCAGCTCTTTTATCAGTATTAGTAAGATTTTCTAGTATTACTGGATGTTCTAAACTTTTTTGATTAATACCAATAACATCTCCAATTTTACATCTGTATGATGGAATATCAACTTTCTTACCATTTACTGTAATGTGACCATGATTAACAAGTTGACGAGATGCTTTTCTTGTTTTAGCAAAACCTAATCTATAAGTTAGATTATCTATTCTACTTTCAAGTAATATTAATAAGTTAGTTCCATGAATACCTTTAATTTTACCAGCTTCATCAAATGTTTTTCTAAATTGTCTTTCATTAAGACCATAAAGATTTCTTACTTTTTGTTTTTCCTGTAACTGAAGTCCATATTCACTTAATTTTTTTCTACTAGTACCGTGAATACCAGGAGCATTAGGCTTCCTAGCTAATTCTTTACCAGTTTCTAATATAGAAAATTTTAGTCTTCTTGATTTCTTGTATACAGGACCTATGTATCTAGACATATTTTAGTACCTCCTTTTTTTAATATTGTAAACAAAAGGCTTTTATAGGGTGTTTATTTTGTTACTTTCGCTAGGCAGAAGTTACTTGTTTCCATTATTGTAATAAACACGTTATAAATATATTTCACTGCCAAATGAGTACTGAAACAAATTATAATACAAAATAGGTTAAAAATCAACCATTTTGTCTTTTAATATTATGTAAAACATGATAAAATTATTAAGGAAGGTAAAAAGTCATGGATAAAAGTCATTTAATTCTTGTAGTACTTACATTTATATTTGTATCAATAAGTTTAATAGTAGTTTCACTTATTCTTTTTGATAAGAAAAGAAAAAAGAAATTTCTAAGTTCACTTGAAGATCTAGAACATAATAAAAATTTAATTTTATCTACTTCCTTAATTAGTGAACTTAAGAAACTAGAAGGATTATGTAATACTACTTTTGTTAAAGAAAAGTATGATGCATGGTATAAAATATATAAAGAGATAGAAAACGTAGATTTTAAAAAAATAGATGATCAGTTATTTAAAATAGATAGTTTAATAAACGATAAGAAGTATGTTCGTGCTCAAGAAGAAATATATAATTCTGAAAAAGAATTATTATTTATTAAAACTAAAAGTGATAAACTTCTTGAAGACATTGTTAGTATAACTAACTCAGAAGAAAGAAATAGAAATGCTATTACAGGTCTTAAGAAAAGTTATAGAGGAATAGTTAGTAAATATAATGAACATAAAGATGATTATAAATCAATTAATAAAGCTCTTGATTTACAATTTGAAACTATAGAAAAGCTTTTTCTAGCATTTGAAACCTCTTTAGAAAATAATGAATTTGAAGAAATAAGTAAGATAGTTAAAGCTATTGATGATTTAATTAATAATCTAAGTGCAGTAATAGAGGAAAGTCCTACTATACTTTTACTTGGAAATGTTGTACTTCCTAAAAAGATTAATGACGTTAATACTATATATAACAGGATGATTAAGAATGGATTTAACTTAGACTATCTTAATTTAGAATATAATAATGAAGAAGTTTTAAAAAAAATAAATATTATATTAGATAAGTTAAATGTACTTAATATAGAAGATTCTGTTTTTGAACTTAAAACTTTTACTAACTATTATGAATCTATATTTAGTGATTTTAATAAAGAAAAAGAAAGTAAGAAAGTTTATGATTCCTTACTTGAATCTATTGATAATAAACTTAATAGAATCTATAGAGTTATTAAAAATATATATGTAGAATTATCTAATTTAAAGCAAACATATGAGATAAATGATGGTGATGTATCAGGTGTTGATATATTAAGCTCAGAACTTGTTAGTATTAAAGATGATTATAAGTTGATTTCTGATAGAACTAAAATAAAAGTATTACCTTTTTCAAAGATAGTAAAAGAACTTTTATCACTTAGTGTTAGGTTAAATACATGTGAAGACACTGTAGAACTAACTATTAAGAATTTAAGTAGTTTAAAAGAAGATGAAGTAAGAGCTAGAGATCAGGTGTTAGAAATCAAAAAGTTAGTGAGAGACTCTAAGTTTAAGATTAATAGTTTTAAGTTTCCTATTGTACCTAAAAATTATTATGTTGAAGAAAATGAAGCTATTGAAAGTATAGAATCACTAATAATAGAACTTGATAAGATGCCGATTAATATAAATGTTCTTAACATAAGAGTTGATACTTCTAGAGATTTAGCACTTAAGTTATTAAATACTAGTAATGAGCTTGTTAAAGCAGCATCTTATGCAGAAGTATCTATAGTTTATGGTAATAGATATAGAAGTACTTATAAAGAAGTTAATTTAGGACTTGTAAGGGCGGAGAAAGAGTTTTATAATGGAGAGTACAGGAAGAGTTTAGAGACTTCTTTAAATGCTCTTAATGAGGTAGAGACAGGTATTCATAAAAAAATATTAAACAATTATGAAAGTTAGGGGATAATTTATGAAAAAGAAAATTAAGAAAGATGATAGTAAGAAGAAGTTTCAATATACCAAAGAATTAGAAGGATTATTACTTATTCTTGTTGGACTAATAGGTTTTATTAATACAAGTGTAGTAGGTAACATAGTAAGTACTTTTGCTGTATTTCTATTTGGTAATTGGTATGTTTTAGCTCTTATATGTTCCTTAGTACTTGGTGCTTATCTTTTAGCTAAGAGAAAGAGTCCTAATTATTTTTCAGCAAGATTAATTGGTGTATACACAGTTATTCTTTCCGTACTTATTATATCTCATTTAGAGTTTATAAAAAATACTGATAAGACAGGATTAGAAATATTAAAAATTACTATTAATAATATAATGCTATCAAGCGATAATTTTGAATTATTAAGAGATACAGGTGGAGGTATGATTGGAGCTCTATTTTCAGTTGGATTCGTTAAGTTATTTAGCTTTCAAGGTACATTAATTGTTACATCTATTTTAACTATTTTTGGTATTATTATGTTATTTAATATAAATATTGGTAATATCTTTGTTGCTATTTTTAAACCAATTAAAAGTATATTTAAAAAGAGACCTAAAAAGAGTACATCCTTAGAAGTATATGAAGATGATGCAGTTGAGAAGGATGATGATAATAGAAAAGTTGTTATAACAAGTATTGATGATTTAGATAGAAAACCTACAGAAAGTATTATTGAAAGAAAAGAAGTATATGAAGAATTACCTCATGCTTCTTCTAAAGAATATACATTACCCCCTGTTAATCTTCTTGATATGCCTGTTAAAAAAGGCAAAGTTAATTCTAATGAGTTTATTACAAGTAATACAAAAATACTTGAAAGAGTACTTAATGATTTTCAGGTATATGGAAAAGTAACTGAGGTTCATGTAGGTCCTACTGTTACTCAGTATGAAATTGAATTAAAAGCAGGTACTAAAGTTACAAGGGTTCTAAGTATTAATAGGGAAATTGCGTTAGCACTTGCTGCTAAAGATGTTAGAGTTCAAGCACCAATACCTGGTAAAAGTACCATTGGTATTGAAATTCCTAATGCAGTACAAAGCGATGTTAGAATGAGAGAAATAATAGAAGGTATTCCTAAAAAATATGCTAATATTAAATTAGTAGCACCACTTGGTATGGATATTATGGGTAATATTCAGTTTGCTTTAATAGATAAGATGCCTCATTTACTTATAGCGGGTTCTACCGGTAGTGGTAAAAGTGTGTGTATTAATAATATAATTATGTCTATTTTAATGCGTTGTAAACCTAGTGAAGTAAAGTTAGTTTTAATAGATCCTAAGAAGGTAGAGCTTAATGTATATGAGGGAGTTCCTCATTTACTTAAACCTGTAGTAACAGATCCTAAAAAAGCAAGCATTACTCTTCAAAAGTTAGTTGAAGAAATGGATAATAGATATACTTTGTTTCATGATTCTGAAACTAAAAGTTTAGATACATATAATGAGTATGTTGATAAAATTAATAAGAAACATCCTAATAGTTTAGAAAGATTACCTAGCATTCTTATTATAATAGATGAACTTGCTGATTTAATGCTTGTTGCTTCTAAAGAAGTAGAGGAGTCCATTACTAGAATTACTCAATTAGCAAGAGCAGCTGGAATATATTTAATAGTTGCTACTCAAAGACCTTCTACAGATGTAATAACAGGATTAATTAAAGCTAATATTCCATCTCGTATTTCATTTTCTGTATCATCTGCAATAGATTCAAGGACTATTTTAGATATGTCAGGAGCAGAGAAGTTACTTGGTAAAGGAGATATGTTATTTTTACCAATGGGTGAAAATACACCAATAAGAATACAAGGTAGTTTTGTAAGTGATGATGAAATAAAAAGAGTAGTAGATGCTGTTAAGAAAAATGGAGAACCAATATTTGATGAGTGTTTTTCTGATAATATTCCTTTAAAAGAAAGTAGTTATGCCTCTAGTGTTGATGAAGAAGATCCGCTTTATAAAGAAATACTTTCTTTTGCTATAAAAACTGGTAAGATAAGTGCTTCTTTAATACAAAGAAAATATCATTTAGGTTATAATAGAGCTGCTAGAATAATAGATTTATTTGAAGAAAAAGGTATTGTAGGAGCTTCATGTGGTAGTAAACCCAGAACTGTATTAGTAAAATTAGAAAATAAGGAAGAAGAGTAAGTATTATGAGTACACATATTAATGCTTTAAAAGAAGATATTTCTCCTATTATACTTATGCCTGGAGATCCTTTAAGAGCTAAAATGATAGCGGATGTTTACTTAAAAAATGTAAAAATAGTTAATTATATACGAGGTAATACAGCTTATAGTGGTTATTATAAGAATAAGTTTATTACTATTTTTCCTAGTGGAATGGGTATTGGTAGTATGGGAATATATTCCTATGAATTATTTAATGATTATAATGCTCAAATAATTATTAGGATAGGTACAGCAGGAAGCTATAAAGATGATGTTTTAATAGGGGATGTTTTTTGTATAACAAAAACTTTTTCTAATAGTAATTATGCAAGTGAACTATTTAATATAAAAGCTAATACAATAGAATCAAGTGAACTTTTAAATGAAAAAATAGTAAGTGAAGCTAAAGAAGAAAATATAGATTTACATACTACTAAAGCCTTTACTGTAGAAGCATTCTATGGTAATTATAATAATCATATTAAAAAAGCTATAAGACATAATCTTTTACTTGCTGAAATGGAAAGTTTTGCTTTATTTGCAAATGCTATGTTTTTTGGAAAACAAGCTACTTCTATTTTAACTGTATCTGATATTATAGGAAAAACTAAACAAGTATCTCTAAGTAGTGAAGAAAGAGAGAAAAAACTTACTAATATGATAGAACTAGCTCTTAATACTGTATATAAATTATAATATAATGTTATAATAAATAAGAGGTGCAAATAATGGAATATAAAAAGATTAGTATTAATAATACTGATATAAATTTAGTTAATACCAAAAGATTTAAAACTATTGGTATTACTTTATTTTTATATAAAGATTTTAACAAGGATGATATAGAGTATTTAAATCTTCTTTCTAAAATACTTATTTATAGTACTAAGAAATATAATACTAAAAACAAATTTAATACTGAGACAGAAGAATTATATAATATTAATTTTATATCTAGAGTAACATGTATATCTAATATAGAAGTTTTTGCTCTTACTATAGAGTTTATTAATCCTTCATATACAGAAGCACTTATGTATAAGAAAAGTATTAACCTATTTAAAGAAGTCATATTTAATCCTAATGTAGTAGATAATTCTTTTGAAGAAGATACTTTTAATTTAATTAAAAGAAATATTATATATGCATTAAGAAGTAAAAAAGATAATACTCAGAAATATGCATATGATAGGTATAAAGAAATCATGTTTGAAGGTTTACCTAACTCTTATTCTTTATCTGGAAAAGAAGAAAATTATGATAAAATTAATAGTAAAAATTTATATTCTTTCTATAAAAAGATATTTACTTCTTTTAACTTATCCTTATCAGTAGTTGGTAATATAGATGAGGATATCTTATTAAATAGTTTAAAGCCATTTATAAATAAATTTAGTAAAATAAAAGTTCCTATTAACTTTCAATTACCTTCTACAGATAAAAAATTTATTAAAAAAGAAGAAGAAACCTCATTTAATCAATCTCATTTATTAATAGGATATGATTTTTCACCCCTTACTTTTTTTGAAACTAAATATTGTTTATCTCTATATAATATAATATTGGGTTCTATGGGTAATAGTGTTTTATTCAATATAGTAAGGGAAAAGTATAGCCTTTGTTATAGTATTGGAAGTTCATTTACTTCATATAATCCATCTATTACTATTTTATCATCCATTAGTAGTGTCTCCTATGAGAAAGCAATAGATGCTATAAATGAATCACTTAGTATTATGAGTGATACAGATAAAATAAAAGATTTATTATCATCCGCCAAGAAAACATCTAGTATTTATATAAATAATATTTATGATGATTATTTCGCATTAGGTGAGTTTTATTTCTTAAAAAATATTACTAAGATGGATGATTTAGAAGTAAGAAAAAAACTATATGATTCAGTCACTACTCAAGATATAGTAAATATTAATAAAAAAATGAAACAAAAAGTAATATACTTTTTAAGGGGTAAGTAAAAACTATGAAAAAAATACAATTAAAAAGTTTAGATGAAACAATTTTATATGAAAAATTACCTTGTGGATTAGAAGTCTACTTACTTAATAGAATAAATAGTAAAAACTTTTATGCAAGCATTAGTACTAAGTATGGTTCTAGTACTATCAAATATAAGAATAATGATAAAGTTTATGATATTATTCCTGGTTCAGCTCATTTTCTTGAGCATAAAGTTATGAATTATACTAGTAATAAAAAAGCATTTGATATGATGAATAACCTTGGATCTCTTGCAAATGCGTATACAACTGATAATTTAACTAATTATAATATTTTTGGTAATGTAAGGTTAGAAGAAAACTTATCGTTACTTTATGATTTAGTTATGAATGCTTCATTAACAGAAGCTTCTGTTAATAGTGAAAAAGGTATAATTAAAGAAGAAATAAGTACAAATGATGATGATATACCTTCATTATTATATACTTTATTAAATAGAAATATGTTTCACTCTTCTTACTCAGTTAATCATACTTTAGGTGAAACAAGTGATATTGATAAAATGGATGCTAAAGATTTAATGAGAATATATAATGATTTTTATAATCTAAATAATATGTTTACAGTAGTAACAGGATCTTTTAATGAAGAAGAAATACTTAATCATATTAAATCTTATTTTAAAGATTATAAGAATAAACCATACAATATTAAGAAGATTATTAAAAAAGAAAAAGATGATGTGAAAGTTGTTTATAGTGAGATTGAAAAGAATATAAACCTATATAAAGTTATATATGGTATTAAAATAAATACTAAGATTTTTTCAGGTATTAATAAAGTAGAAATAGATAACTATATATCTATTATTTTAGATGCTACCTTTGGACAAACAAGTTATTTAAGACAGTCTTATCTACAAAATGAATACTTTATATCACTTAATGCTGATTATAAAATAATAGATAACCACTTATTAATATTTATTACAGCATCAACAAATAAACCTGATCAATTATTACAAGCTCTTGATAATGATACTAAAAAGTTTGATATTGATGAGAAAACATTTGAAAGAAAGAAAAAGGTAATACTTAGTAATTTAATTATGTCATTTGAAACAGTAGAAGATGCAGAAGATATTATTACAACAGAAGTAAGCTGTTATAATAAAGTAATACCTTTATATGCAAAGAGAGTAAAAGATCTTAACTATAAAACTATAAAAAATATTCTTAAAAATTTTAATAATAAATATAAATCTTCTATAAAGGTACTTATAAAATGAGTACTATATTTACTGAAAACTTACCACACTTAGATGTGCATGGATTAGATAGAATAACTACTATTATGTTACTTAAAGATTTTATTAACGATAATATAATACTTAAAAATAAATATATAGTTGTTGTTCATGGTAAGGGTACAGGTGCTCTTAAAGAAGAAATAACTGCCTATTTAAAAAGATGTAAAAATATCAAATCATATTATTTAAGCAGCTATAATATAGGACAAACTATAATAGAACTTTTTTAAAGGAGGTAAGAAATGCATCAATATTTTGCAAACAATAAAGTAAATAATAAAATCATATTTAGTAAAGAAGATTATAATCATATTAAAAATGTTATGCGTTATAAACCTAAAGATATGGTCTATGCTGCGTATGATAATGTAAGATATATTTGTGAGTTTTCACCATTACTTGATACAGCTGATATTATATCTATAGATGAGATAAAAAAGTCAAAAAGGATTATTAATGCATACATACCTTTACTTGAAGAAAATAAAATGTCATTTGTACTTCAAAAAGCCTGCGAACTTGGTGTAACCAATATAACTGTAGTTATGTTTTCTCATGGTAAATATAAGTTAGATAATACCTCTATTAATAAAAAACTAAAAAGATGGAATGAAATATTAAGAAATGCTTCTATGCAGTCACAAAGATTAGATATTCCCTCATTACTTGGATGCATAAATATTGATAAAATAAATAAAGTTACTGGAGTAAATATTCTTTGTTCTCTTGACAAGTCCAGTGTAAAACCTCTTAATACAGTATTAACAAACAAAAATATATATGATATAGTTAACATAGTTTATGGACCAGAAGGTGGAATAAGTAAAGATGAAGAAGATTTTTTAGTTAAACAAAACTTCATTAAAACATCTTTATCTTCTAGTGTACTAAGAACTGAAACTGTTCTTATATACTTAATGTCTGTAATAAATTATCTGGAGGAATTATGAATGATATTATAAAACTTATTTTTAATGATAAATATGTAATAATGCTAATGTGTATAATACTTCTTTTGATTCTATTAGTTATATTATATATATTAAAGATTCAAAAGAAAGAAACTATTACTGATGAAGTAACTGATAATAAAGATGTTTCTTTACCACTAGAAACTGAGTTTAAATTTGAAAATAAATATGATGATGATGAAGATACTGCTATTATAAGTGCAGATGAACTTAAAAAAGCAAGAGAAAACTATAAAGAAACATATGGAGTTTCATCTCAAGAAATAATTAGTAAGTATGAAGAAGAACAGGAACAAAAAGCTGTTATAAGTTATGAAGAACTTCTAAAAAACGCTTCTTCATTAAAGAATTCTTTTAAAGAACCTAATAAAACTATATTAAATAATATAGTAATAAATGAAGAACCAAAAGATATAAAGAAAGTAAATAATTATATAGAAGAAGAATTGTTTTTAAAAACTATTAAAGACTTTAGATTAAATTTAAAATAAATCAACAAATAAATTAATAATTGACATAAGTACTAGTTTCATGGTATAATATATCATATTTACAGGGGGAAGGGATAGTAATTATGAATATATTATTAATGTATATAGCTTTTCAATTATGGACTAATTCTGTAGGATTAACAGCTCTTTATAGTTTAAAACCTACTATTAATAAAAGAATAAGTGATAAAGGATATTATTTAAGTAAAAATACTAAAAATATAAAAGATGCTTTAATGCTTTTTGTACCTTTTTATTTCTTAAGTAAGGGATTATCTTTAGCTTATAGTGAATCAAATATAGATAAATATGTAGATGATCTTATTAAATGTCATAAACTAAGAAGTAAGAATATTGTAAATGATGATAACGCAGATGTTGATAATGTATATAAAATATATAAAAAAGAGTTTAGTGAATCAGAACTAAACTATACGTATAAAGCACAAAATAGAGAAGTATTTAAATCTCATAGAGAAAAAGAAATTAATCCTTTTGTAGAAGAAACACCTAAAAAAGTTGTATCTATTAATGACCTAGTAGATTATGTTAATGATTTACCTGTTGAACAAATAGAAGAAATACAAAGTAGTCTTGATGAGTTTAAACTTGCTAAGAAAAAAATAGCATAATTATTTTTGACAAGAATATAAATATGTGTTAGTATTAATTAGTAAAACATGATAAGGACATGGTTATATATAAGTGTTTAAAAGAGAGTTAGCATTTTGGTGTAAGCTAATAAACATTATATATAATTACTACCTTTGATAAGTGATGTTAAAAGCATCCGGTTTAAACCGTTATATTTTATAATAAGTTAAATAAAGGATGGTACCGTGCGTAAGCACTCCTTAGGTGTCATTCTTTTTATTTTAAGAAGGAGGAAAAAATGGATAAACATAATGAAGCAGTTAGTATTGATGAAAAGATGTGTAAAATAAGATTAAGTATGAAATCTAGTAAAGATGAAGAAAGAAAAGAACTTCTTTCACAGCAACTAGAAGAATTAAAGAGTCAAAGAAAAGCATTAATGCAGCTATATGTGGATGATAATTATCATCCAAGAAAGGGAAGAAAATGATAAATATAAAAGATAATGAGAAACTAAGCATTATTAATCATAGCTGTGCTCATTTATTAGCACAAGCTGTTAAACATCTATATCCAGGTGCTCTATTTTGGGTAGGACCAGTAATAGATGATGGTTTTTACTATGATATTGATTTAGGAAATGATGCTATTAAAGAAGAAGATTTATTAAAACTAGAAAAAGAAATGAAGAAAATAAGTAAGGATGGAAAAAGAATATATAAGAGAATTATAAGTAAAGAAGAAGCTCTTGATATGTTTAAAGATGATCCATATAAAATTAATCTAATTAATAATTTTAATAAAGATGAAGAAATAAGTATTTACACACAAGGTGATTTTACTGATTTATGTAGAGGACCTCACTTAGAAAGCGTTAAAGAACTTAAATATTTTAAACTTCTTAAAACTAGTGGAGCTTATTTCTTAGGTGATTCTAAGAATAAAATGCTTCAAAGAATATATGGAATATGTTTTAGTGAAGAAAAAGATCTAAATGATTATCTAACTATGCTTGAAGAAGCAAAGAAAAGAGATCATAAAGTTTTAGGAAAAGAATTAGGTCTCTTTATGATTAGTGAGTATGGACCTGGTTTTCCAATATGGCTTAATAATGGAATGATCCTTAGAAAAGAACTTGAAGATTTTTGGTATAAAGAACATACTAAGGAACATTATAAGTTTATTAAAACACCTATTATGCTAAGTAAGGAATTATGGGAAACTAGTGGACACTGGTTTAATTATAAAGAAAATATGTATACAAGCTATATAGATGATCGTCTATTTGCTATTAAACCAATGAATTGTCCTGGTTCATTACTTGTATATAAAGCAGGAATACATTCCTATAAAGATTTTCCTCTAAGAGTAGGAGAGTTAGGTTTAGTTCATAGACATGAAGCAAGTGGTGCTTTAAATGGTCTTTTTAGAGTAAGATGTTTTACTCAAGATGATGCTCATATATATATAAGTGAAGATTTAATAGAAAGTGAAGTAGTATCATTAATTAATTTTATAGATAGAATGTATAAAGTATTTAATCTAGAGTATAGAATAGAACTCTCTACAAGACCACTTGATAAGTTCATAGGTAAAATAGAAGTTTGGGATAAAGCAGAAAATGCTTTAAAAGATGCACTAAATAAAATGAATGTTGATTATAAAATAAATGAAGGTGATGGAGCTTTTTATGGACCTAAACTTGATTTTAAAGTAAGAGATTCACTTGGAAGAGAATGGCAGTGTGGTACTATACAACTTGATATGAATTTACCTGAAAGGTTTGATATAACATATATTGATAAAGATGGATCTAAGAAAAGACCTATTATGCTTCATAGAGTAATATATGGTTCTATAGAAAGATTCATTGGTATTTTAATAGAACACTATGCTGGAGCTTTTCCTCTTTGGTTAAGCCCTATGCAAGTAAATATAATACCTGTAAACAACTCATATCACTCAATATATTCTAATAATATATATAATGAACTTCTTAAAGCTAATATAAGAGTAAATATAGATGATAGAGAAGAAAAGTTAGGATATAAAATAAGAGAAAGTGAACTTAAAAAAATTAATTATATAATAGTTATAGGCGATGAAGAAGTAAAAAATAATACTATTAGTCTTAGAACTAGAGGAAATGATAAATTTTCTACATATAAATTAGATGAGTTTATAGATAAAATATTAAAAGAAATAAATAATAAAGAATAAAATGTTAAATATTGGTAATAATAATCTTAGCTAGAAAGCAAGTAAATTTGACAAATACATATATTTGTGGTATAATTTATGAACAATTAAGAGGGGGTAAGGTTATTTATGAATAATAAGTTTTTATTAGACTACATTGATGAAAATAACTTTAAGAAACTAGAAAGAAGTTTGAAGAAGTATAATATGATGGCATATAAGAAATTAATGTTTGATTATTATCCTAAATTAAGAAATGGTGTTTTGCTTGGCAAGCTCTTATCAATTGATAAACATGAGCAAACAGAAAACTATGAACTTAAGCTTCCAACAGATAATTTATTTGTTAAAGTATATGGTGAAGTTAAATTAAATTATACTGTTTATAAAAGTGAGAATACTGTTATGTTAAATTCCTTAGAACCTAAAGGTATATTAATGGACGGACATAAAAGTGAACTTACAGCATATAAAGGTATTATGATATCTAAGAATAATGCTCAAAAAGAAATGTTTAAAATTGATCTTCTTTGTGCTTTAGAAGAAAATAAATAAGTATATATAAAAAATAATAGAAAATATAAATTTTCTATTATTTTCTTTTCTCTCTCTTTATTAATTTTGCATGTAATACAAGTCTTGATGTTCTATCATTTTCTTTACAAGTAGAAAGTGTAATAATTTTATCCTTACTATTTAATGGTACATTATAAGGATAAAGACTTCTTTTACTTATAGTATTAAGAAAATTATTATATTCATCTTCTCCATTAAAAGAAGTTGTTATATAGTATGTTTCAGCTAAAATAGTATATACAGAAAATACTTGCCATAAAGTATTTTCTTTAGGTGTAGAAATATATATTATTTGATTATCTTTATTTTTTTGCCAAGAAGGAAGTAATATATTCTTAAGAGTACCAAACATAGTTTGTCTCTGTCTGCCATGACCATATATAACAGTATTTAAATCAAATTCTACAAAGTTATTTCTATAATCACTAAATATCCATCCAGCACCATTTAATGATTTATCAAAAGCATGAGTTAGATAATAATCATTATCATTAGACTGAACTATAGGATAATTTATATTTGAATTACTCATCTTTATCCATCCTACAGTATCATTATTTTTTTTAATTAAATCAATAAAGTCTACACTTATTAATGGCTTTTTAATAAAATCCCAATAATCATTCTCTTTAGGTAGATTCTTATTATCTATTATTTCTGTATTAGATGAATCTTCTACTATAGTTATACTTGTTTTATTATCAATATTATTAGTTATATCATTTGATTTCTTATTATCTATTTCCCATTTAATAAGAGTATAAATACAAACTATCACTAATATAGAAGATATTAGTAATAATAGTATTAATGCTATTTTACGATATATTGGTTTAAGTTTAGTTTTATTATTTTTTCTTTTTTTCATGTGTCAAGTATATAATAAAAATAGATATTTTACAATTTTTAAGCGTTTTTTGTAATATTTACTTGTCAAATGAAGCAAGATATGATAATATTATTAAGCAATGGACTTTTAGCTCAGTTGGTTAGAGCATCCGGCTCATAACCGGACGGTCGTAGGTTCGAGTCCTACAAAGTCCACCATATGCAGGTGTGGCGGAATTGGCAGACGCGCTAGACTTAGGATCTAGTGGAGTGATTCGTGGGGGTTCAAGTCCCTTCACCTGCACCAAATGATTATACTTCCCGTATTTACGGGCTTTTTTTATATATAAATTTAGCTAAGATCTTATTTAGGTCTTATCTTTCTAAATTATTTAATGTATCTATTATATTTTTTTGTATTTTAGGGAATATTATAAATGTTATTATTAAAAGTGATAAATATGTCAAAGTTAAAATGTGAGAGTTTTTATTTCATATATAAAAACCAATTATGGAAAGTGACATCTATTATTAGTATACTTTTTTTGACAAATACACATGTAGATAGCGATTATCTTTTTTACTTTTAAAATATTTATGTTTAATATGTGATTTTCAATGCTTTTTTATATAATTGTTAAAAAATAATTTATTTCTTTTTATTAATTTATTTATGCTACTCAGCATAGTGTAAAGTATTTATTTTTATCATTTGTTATAAATCGAAAGGTAAAAAAATATGATATAATTAGGAAGAAAGGTAGTTGAAAATGATGTCTAGATTACAAAGAGAACAAGAATTATTAAATAGTGGCTTAGTAGATTCTATCAAGGGTGTGTTTAAAGACAAAAATGTAAAAATTACAGATAAATATTATCTGTTATTAGCTGATTATGTAGATAGTATTGCACAATTAGATTTTGAAGGTGGGTTATTTCTTGATCCTGTTCAAGTAGCACAATCACTACCTAATGTTTTAACAGATATCGCGGAAGCTAATATTGGTGGAATTCATGGAAGAACAGATGGTACAAAAATTACAATGAATCAATATTCAGATTACAATACAAATAAATTATATTTTTTTCATGAATTAACTCATGCAATTCAAACAAAAATGGTTGATGATCATGAAGAATGTGCTTTTTATAATGGACAAACAGGTATGTTTTTAACAGAAGGAACAACACAGTTTACAGCAGAAATTTTATATAATATATCAAACGGAACTAATATACAGTATAGAGAACAACAAAATACAGTAAGAGGACATAAAGAGCATACTCCATATAGTCCTTTATCAGAATATCAATTAAATGGAAACTTTTTAATGTTATTATCAAGCTCAATGGGGGTACCGGTTAATCAATTATTAGCACTAGGATTTAGAAAAGACGGA
>JAVVTI010000003.1:20307-59120 GCA_036653735.1 Bacilli bacterium
TGTTAATTTAAATGTGAAGTGCAACCCCTAGTATTTAAAAAAGACAGATGAATGCCTTATACTAGTTTTGTTCAAAAAGAAAGGAAAATTCACATGTTAAGAAAGATAATAAAATTAAAATGAAAATATTTAAGTAAAATATCATTATTTAATTATAATGCAACAATTTTATCAACTAACCATTTTTTAATATTCCTTTACTAGGATAACCTAATTCTCTAATTGTAAAAGATATACATTCATCATATTCTAAATAATGTGAAACTGCTTATTAATTTGATCTTCAGTGTGTCTACTCATATAAAAATAATTATTTTCTTTTAAGACATTTTTATAAATTTGCGGTAATATTATTCATAAGGGAAAACTCCTTCTATTAGTTTTTTATAATAATTAAATTATACTAGAGGTTTTCCTTTTTGTATACCCGAAACCATTTTGCACTATCTTAAAGTTAGTACAAAATAGATTCTCTGATCATGGCTTATATATATTAGATGAGCCAGAAGCCGCTTTGTCTCCTAATAGACAAATGTCTTTGCTATGCTTAATAGATGAATTATCAAAAAAAGGTTCTCAATTTATTATATCTACACATTCACCAATTTTATTATCCTATAGAAATTCAGATATTTATGACTTAAATAATTCATTTAAAAAAATTAAGTATGAAGATACGGAAATTTATAGAACATATAAAATGTTTTTAGATAATCCAGATGGTGTGTTGCATCAATTATTAGATTAATCATTCATACAAATATAATAGTTTTAGATTGTATAGAATATTTATAAATGCTATAATAATATGTGAAAGGAAAATCAACGTATTATGAAAGAATATAAGATTTTAACTCAAAAGGATAAATGGTTTTCAGGTAAATTTAGTCCGGAAAAATTAGAGGAAGCTCTTAATAGTTATGCTCAGCAAGGATGGAAAGTTACTGCAACTGCTACGGCTGATGTTCCTGGTTTTGGTGGTAATAGACAGGAGCTTGTTGTTATTTTAGAAAGGGAAAATTAAATGGCATATACTACTATTTATGAAGATGTTATATTTATTGAGGGAGATAATTCAAAAGCTAAGAGATTAAAAGAAATTAAAACACATTTAGGTGGCTTTGGTGCTCAATTTAAAAATTTAGACAATGTAAAAAGTTCTTTAGCACAACAGGTAAAATTATTAAATGGTAACTGTTTGCTAGATTTTAAATATGGACAAAAAAGTTCTTTATTATCAATAGATGATGTTAAATTTTTTGGCAATGGTGTTGCTGGTATTTTAGACGAAAGTGAATATAAAAAAATCATTGATAATAATTGAAGGAAGGAATTTAAAAATGGAAAAAGGGAAAATTATAGTTGTTGAAGGTGCTTGTGATGGAATAGGCAAAACCACTCAGTTTGAATTATTAAAAGAGAGTCTTATTGAAAGTGGAAAAAATGTTGTTTATCATCATTTTCCTACCTATGATACTTATCATGGTTCTCCAGTTGAACATTATTTAAAAGGTGACTATGGAAGACCAGAAGATCTTTCTCCATATTTTATTAATAATTTATATGCAGTTGATCGTGCTATTATATGGTACACTAAGCTAAAAGAAATGTATGATTCTGGATGCACTATTTTACTTGATAGATATACAACTTCTAGTTTGATTTATCAAAGTGCTTGTATAACAAATAAGAAAGAAAAAGAAAAGTTTCTAGATTTTGTAGCAGATTATGAATATAATAAAAATGGTATAAACCAACCAGATATAGTTATTTTCTTAACAGCTCCATTTGATCTAGTAACTAAAATGAGAAATAATAGAAAAAATAATGACGGTGTACTAAATGATATACATGAAAAAGATTTAAATTTTATGAAAAAAGTATATAAAAGTGCTTTGTTTGTTTGTAACTATTTTGGTTGGGAAAAAATAGAATGTAATAAAGGAAGTAAAATGAAATCTATTGAAGAAATACATGAAGAAATAGTAAAAATACTTAATGTGAGGTGATAATATGAATAATATAAAAGAAGAACTTATGGAATATGTAAATTCGCTTAAAAATTTTAATTCGCATAATAATATTACTATTACTAAAATAGAAAATAATTATGCACAAGGCGTATGTAAAATTACTAAAAATAGTTTAAACCCTTTAGGTACTGCTCATGGTGGGGTAATTTATTCATTAGCTGATGCAGTAATGGGAATGGCTGCAGCATCTACTGGTAAGAAACTTGTTACTCAGTGTAGTAATATATCTTATTTTAAAAGTGTTACTAAAGGAAATATAAGGTGCGATAGTACATGCTTAAAAGAAGGAAAGAATGTATCTGTATTTGATGCTAAAATTTATGATGATAATAATAATTTAATAGCTTATGGAACTTTTAATGCATATTTTATGGGTAATATAGATATAGAGAAAGATATAATAAAATAAAAAAATATTAATATAAGAATACTCTTACATATATTTTTTTTACTAACTATGTTATAATCTTATCATGGAAAAGAGTGTATTAGAAACAATTATTGTTGTTAAAAGAAGTGGTCAAAGAGTACCATTTAATAAGACTAAAATAGCAATAGCAATTAAAAAAGGTTTTGATAGTGTTTATTCATCTTATGATGAAGACAATGTTAATAAGGTTTTTAATCGCGTTTTAGTGTACATAGAAAAACAATATGAAAATAGAAAAACTATAGGCGTAGAAGATGTTCAAGATATTATAGAAGTAAAGCTACAAGAATTTGGATTCTATGATGTATATAAATCTTTTAATGAATATAGAATTAAAAGAAAAGCTTCACGTGAGTTATTTAGTGGTAAGCAAGATCATAAATTTGCTAAAGCAATACAATCATTAAAAATTAATGAGGAGATGTGTGAAAGTCCTAGTAATGCATTAAATAACATAGCTGTTACTATTACTAAGGAATATGCTAGAACATACTTAATAGATAATAAATATCTTAAATTATGTGAAGAAGGAAAAGTATATATTCATGATATTGAATACTTACCAGTAGGTTTAATGTCATGTATAAATGTTGACATTCTTAAATCATTAAGCAAAACTAATAAACTTAATTACCATTATACTTTAAGTGAGTTACTTGATTTTATGTATACCAGTATAATATGTATGTCCAAAGAATTAGTAGGTTATATTAATTTCTCATCATTTGATTATGATATTTCATATGGTATTTTAAATACTTTTAAAAAAGAACTTATAAATAAGCTAGAATTCTTACTTACTTATGAAGGATTTAATGAGTTTATAAATACTGATAAATTATATGATAAAGTTATGAAAATAAGTGAAATAGATTATGATTATTCTATATTTGATGAGTTTAATAAGAAGAGTGATAAGATTAAATTACTTATTAGTTCTTGTTATAATAATGCAGTTATTTATACTACTAATAATATATATAAACTAATAGATAATTTTTTTGATAAAATAAATGATAAGAACTTACTAGTTTCTATTAATATAGGATCTTGTACTACCTATGAAGGAATACTTAGTAATAAGAATATTATAAATGTACTTAAAAGTAATAAATATAAATATCCTAAAGTCATATTTAAAGTTAAAAGTGGTATTAATTATACTAGTGAAAACATTGGATATAATTTATATGATGATATGACTTCTTATTCACTTACTAATAATGATGTTTATTTTTCCTTTCTAGATGCTCCCTTTAATAAGAGTTTTTATAAGAAGAATGTTTATAGATCTGAAGTATCCTATAATCCTATAGGTGAGAGAGTAATAGGAAGTAGTTTATCTGTTACTAAGAATTATTCATACGGAAGAGGTAATATAAGTACAGTAAGTATTAATATGCCTAGAATTGCTTTAGAATCTAATAAAAATATACGTGAGTTTTATAAAGTTCTTGATGAAACAATGGATAATATTAAAAATATACTACTTTTAATGTTTGAAATCAAAAGTAATAAAAATTCAAAGTGTTTTAAGGGACTATTAGAAAATAATATACTTCTAGATGCTGATAAAATAGAAGAAAATGAAAGAGTTAGAAAATCAATTAAACATAGTAATTTATCTATTAATATAGTAGGTATGTATGAATGTTTATATCTAATGAATGAAAGTAATAAAGTTACTTTAGGAAAAGAAATACTTAAACATATGAGAAAGTTAACAGATATGTATAGTGATGAAAATAAATTAAATTTTGTATTATGTTCCTTAGATGAAAGTAATGCATTTTCCATATTTGCAAGAATAGATAAGTCTATTTATGGTACTATTAATAATGTTAATGATGATGATTGTTATACTAATAGTTTTAAAGATTTATCTTTAGAGGATAGAATTAAATATGACTGTGCTTTTCATTCATACTTAAATGGAGGTCATATATGTTTTATAAATAAAAATAAAATAAAGTCTAAAACATATATAAAGACATTATTAGATAAATGTTATAAAGCAGATGCAGGACTTATTAAGTTTTATAAGTAGAATATATATAAAGGAGAAAGAAATGTTTATAGATGAAGTTTTAATTAAAATAGCAGCGGGAAATGGTGGTAATGGATGTACTTCTTTTCGTCATGAAAAGTATGTGGAATTTGGTGGACCAGATGGTGGAAATGGTGGAAAAGGTGGAAATATTGTTTTTGTAGCAGAAAAAGGATTAAAAACATTAATAGATTTAAGATATAAGAAAACTATTAAAGCTGATAGTGGAGAAGCTGGTAGTGGTAATAATAAGTTTGGAGCTTCTGCTGAAGATACTATTATTAAAGTGCCTATTGGTACAACCGTAAGAGATAATAGTACTTCTTTAATTATATGTGATTTAATAAAAGATGGACAATTTGCTGTAGTGGCTAAAGGTGGAAGAGGTGGAAAAGGAAATTCTGCCTTTAAGTCAAATAGAAATAAAGCTCCAAATACAAGTGAAAATGGAGAACCAGGAGAAGAAAAAATATTAAAGTGTGATCTTAATTTACTTGCAGATGCATGTCTTATAGGTTTTCCTAATGCAGGAAAAAGTAGTATAATTTCTATAATTAGTGCTTCTAAACCTAAAATTGCATCTTATCCTTTTACAACATTAACTCCTAACTTGGGTGTAGTTAAAAATGGTGATTATAGTTTTGTTGTAGCAGACTTACCAGGATTAATAGAAGGGGCAAGCGAAGGAGTAGGCTTAGGAATAAAATTTCTTAAACATGCTTCAAGATGTAAAATAATAGTTCATGTTTTAGATATGTCTGGCTATTTAAGAAACCCTGTTGATGATTATAAAGTTATTAGAGAGGAACTTAAGAAATATAGTAAGAAACTATATGATAAACCTGAAATAGTTATAGCTAATAAAATGGATATTAATACAGCAGAAGAAACTCTTAAATTATTTAAAGAAGCTTATCCTAATATAAATGTTATATGTATGAGTGCTGCTACTAAAGAGGGTATAAATGATGCTATTAATGCTATAACAAAAGAATTAATTAAATATGAAGAAGTAGAAGTATATGATAAAGAAGAAATGGAAGAATATGTTTTATACGAATTTAAGAATGAAATTCCATATATTATTAATAAAGTAAAAGGTACATGGATAGTAAGTGGTGAAAAACTAGAGAAAATGTTTAGAATGACTAAATTTAATAGTGATGAAGCTGAAATTAATTTTGCATATAAGCTTAAAAAAATGGGTGTCGATGCTGAACTTAAAAGGCTTGGAGCAGTTGAGGGAGATACTATAAGAATTCTAGATAAAGAATTTACTTATGAAGAAGGACTATTTTAGTTTACAAATACTTATTTGTGTGTTATTATTTACTTGAGGTGAAATAAGTGTTTGATTATATTGAAGGAAAAGTAGATAATACAGGAGTAAATTACATAGTTATTGATGTTGGAAATATTGGATATAAAATATTTGTTAATTGTCCATATACATATAAAGAAAATGATATATATAAAATATATATATATAATAGTGTAAAAGAGGATGAAAATATTTTATATGGGTTTAATACAAGCGATGAAAGAGCAATGTTTTTAAAGCTTATTAGTGTTAAAGGTTTAGGTGCTAAAACTGCTATGCCTATTTTAGCTGCTGGTAATATTAATAGTTTAATTGATGCTATAGAAAAAGAAAATATATTATATTTAAAAAAATTCCCTAAAGTAGGAGATAAGTTAGGTAGGCAAATTATATTAGATTTAAAGGGAAAACTTGTATTAAATGAAGAAGTCAGTAAAAATGAAGAACTTGTTAATGCTTTATTATCTTTAGGATATAAGTATAATGATTTTAAAGGAGTTATTAGTAAAATTGATACTAGTAATATAAAAATAGAAGTTCAAGTGAAGGAAGCATTAAAAATGCTTTTAAGATGAGGCATAAGTAGATGGAAAATAATAATAATTCATTTGAAAAAAATATTAGACCTATTACATTTGATGATTATATAGGACAAAGTGAAGTAAAAGAAAATATTAAAATATTTGTAAAAGCTGCTCTTATGAGAAATGAAACTTTAGATCATACATTACTTTATGGTCCTCCTGGACTTGGTAAAACAACTCTTGCTTATATAATAGCGAGTGAAATGTCAGCAGATATTAAAACTGTTAGTGGACCTTCTATTGAAAAAGCAGGAGATTTAGCATCTGTTTTATCTTCCT
Source organism: Bacilli bacterium (assembly GCA_036653735.1). Taxonomy (GTDB): domain Bacteria; phylum Bacillota_I; class Bacilli_A; order RF39; family UBA660; genus CAVCAD01. The sequence continues at coordinate 27,002 of JAVVTI010000003.1, forward strand.
TAGAGAAAGGTGATATTCTATTTATAGATGAAATACATAGATTACCTAAGTTTGTTGAAGAACTTCTTTATAGTGCAATGGAAGATTATTCTCTAGATATTATTATAGGCAGTGAAGGGCAAACAAGAAGTATCAAAATTGATTTACCTCCTTTTACTTTAATTGGTGCAACTACTAAGGCAGGAAATCTTTCTAGTCCTTTAAGAGATAGATTTGGTATAACATGTAAACTTAATTATTATACTGATCAAGAATTAAAAGATATTGTTAAAAGAACTAGTAAAGTAATGGGTATAAATATTAGTGATGAATCTGCGTTAGAAGTGGCTAAAAGAAGTAAGAAAACACCGAGAATAGCCAATAAATTATTAAAAAGAATAAGCGATTATGCTTTAGTAGAAGGTAAAACTGATATAAACATAAAAATAGTACTCAGTTCTTTTGATAAATTAAAGGTTGACTCAAAGGGATTGGAAGAAGTAAGTACTGATTATTTAATGAGTATTATAAATAAATTTAATGGAGGTCCTGTTGGAATTGATGCTATATCATCTTCTATTGGTGAAGAAACTTCTACTATAGAAGATCTAATAGAACCTTACTTACTACAAGAAGGTTATATAAAAAGAACATCAAGAGGAAGAATTGTTACTGATAGAACATATAAATATTTTAAACTTAAGTAAAAAGTATATAAAAAAAGAACTTATTTATAAAGTTCTTTTTTATATTCATTAATTATTTCTTTAATTAAACTAATATAGTCTTCATTATCTTTAGAGTCAGCATTTGATATATTCTTTAATGTTTTAATTTCTATTATTTCTAAGTTATTCTTACTAATAAACTCACTTAGTTTATCATCAAGTACTTCATTTTGTACAGCATATACATATTTAACACTTTTATTATCAATAAGTTTTTTAGCACTTGAATAAGCTTTATCAATATTACTAGATTTATTATTAAGTGAGATTGTCTCTATACCATATTTATTTAAGTAATTAAATAAATCATTTGATACTAATAAACTCTTATAGTTACCATTTTTTCCTAAGTTATAAAAGTCTACATCTAATTCACTTATCTTTTCTTTTAATTTATCATATTGCTTTTCTATTTCTTTTTGAGTATAAACATTTTCACTATAATCTATTAAACCTTCTTTAATATTTCTACATATCATTAAGAAGTTAGAAGGATCTAACCATAATTCCTCAATAGATGTAGTTATACTCATACCTTTCATCGCATCTATTATTTGAAGATTATTATTTAAATTAAGTAAATCTTTTGCTAGGTCATTTTCTTTAGCAATACCTCCATAAATAAAGGTTTTACTTTGAGCATAGTTTTTCTTTTGCTTTGTAGTTAAACTATATTTATCAGTGTTAATATCATTTGGATAAATACTCCTTATATTAGCACCTTTTCCATATATTTGATTAGTAGCATACTCTATAGGATATAAAGTAGTTGTAGTATACTCATCCTTAAAGTCATTTGTAAGACCTTCACAACCTGTTAGAAACAATAGTATAACTGGTATCAATAATAGTTTTTTCATTTCTTCTCCTTCTTTATTACATTATCTATTTGACATGTAGTCCATGGATTACATCTAAGTAATCTCTTAGTTCCATTAAATAAACCTTTTAATAAACCATATTCTTCTATAGATTGTATCATATATTCACTACAAGTGGGTATAAATTTACAATTATAATGAAAAGAACCAGGTATTTTTTGATACATTCTAATTAATTTTATTATTATTTTTTTCATATATATTTCTATTATACTAAATATTTATATAAAAATAAAGATTATACATAAAATTATATGTTTTTAAGATGTAATATTTTAGTAAAATATAAACACTTGTAGTACTATTAAATTTTAATAATAAGAAATGTATATTACAATTCCTATTGTCATTCCCATAAGTAAACTTATTAATATTAATTATATAATAATGAATAAACATCTTTTTATAAGTTTTTCATCATAAAAAACCATAAATTATCACAAAACTAATGACTTTTTGTAAGAAATTTAGTACAATAAGATAGGTGAAGAATATGTTACTACTAAAAGAGTATGGAATTAATTTAGATAATAATCCTTATATTGAAATGGCTTTAACTCATACCTCATATGCTAATGAGAATAATACTACATCTTATGAAAGGCTTGAATATCTTGGCGATGCAGTTCTAGAGCTTGTATTCAGTAATTATATATTTAAGGGTTTTTCATATGATCCTGGTCACATGAGTAAACTTAGATGTTTATATGTATGTGAAAATGCATTATATGAGTATTCTAAAAAAATAGATTTACCTAAATATATAAAAGTAGGTAATGGAATAAAAGAAGTTAATAAAACTGTTATTGCAGATGTTTTTGAGGCAGTTTTTGCATCTATTTATTTAGTAGATGGTATAGAAAAAGTAACTATATTATTTAATGATTTAATAGTTCCATATATAGATAATGAAACAGATTTCTTAAAAGACTATAAGAGCATTATGCAGGAACTTGTACAAACTAAGAAAAAAAGTGTTACTTATAAAGTTATTAATGAAACAGGACCTGCTCATAATAAAACTTTTGTAGTTCAAGCAATTGTTGATGATATGATTTTTGGAACTGGTAAAGGTAAAAATAAGAAAGAAGCAGAGCAGGAAGCTGCTAAAGATGCTTATAATAAACATGTTTAATTAGGAGTGAAATTTAATGTATATAAAAGAAATAAAACTTAATGGATTTAAAAGTTTTGCTGATAAAACATCTATAGAACTTAATAATAATTTTACAGGAATAGTAGGTCCTAATGGAAGTGGTAAAAGTAATATTGTTGATGCTATAAAATGGGTATTAGGTGAACAATCAGTAAAAAGTTTAAGAGGATCATCATCTATGAGTGATGTTATATTTGCAGGTGCTCTTTTAAGAGAAAAAGCACAACGTGCTAGTGTTTCTCTAATATTTGATAATAGTGATAAGTCTATTAATATAGATTATAATGAAGTATCTATTAAAAGATGTGTATATAGAAGTGGTGAAAATGAATATTATCTTAATAATGAAAAGTGTCGTTTAAAAGATATAACATCTCTTTTTATTGATTCTTTTAATTCTAGAGATACTTTTAATATTATAGCTCAGGGTAAAATAGATGAGATAATATCAAGTAATCCTTATGATAGACGTATTATATTTGAAGAAGCATCAGGAGTTCTTAAATATAAAGTTAGAAAAGAAGATGCATTAAGAAAATTAGATAAAACTCATGAAAATATTGAAAGAGTAGATATCATTTTAGGTGAACTTTCATCTAATATAGAACCCTTAGAAAAGCAAGCATGTGTAGCTAAAGAATATAAGGATATAAGAGAAAAACTTGATTATTATGATATTTCTTTAATAGTAAAAGATATAACTTATAATAATAATATTTTAAAAGAAAAGACTATTAGAAAAGAAGAGTGTGAGAATATCCTTAGTACTTTTAATAGTTTTAGTGTAAAAGAAAACGTATTAATACAGAAAGCTAAAAATAAGCTTATATCTCTAGAAGAGAAGTTAAAAAATACTACATTATCTATTAAAAGTAGCAATGATATTCTAGCATCTCTTAATAAGAAAGTAATACTTCTTAAAGAAAGAAGTAAATATGATAATACTACTAGTACTATACAAAAGAATATAAATAGTCTTAAAGAAAAAGAATTAATAGTTAAGAATAAGTGCTCTTTATTACAAAAAGATATTAGTATTAATAATTCCTTATATAAGAATTTGCAAGGTAAAATAGATGATTTATCTAAAGAATATAATACTGGTTTACAAAAGAAGCAAATATTTGATAATGATCTTTATAATAGTATTAAAAAGAAGTTTGAAATTACAAGCTTAATAGATAATATTTCTTCTTCAATAGAAAGAGAAAATATGCTTCCATATGCTGTTAAAAGCATTATAGGTAATAGAAGTTTATGTGGTATAGAAAGTACTATAGGACAAGCTGTTTCATGCATTGATGAGTATTTATTAGCAATAGATACAGCACTAGGTGCATCCTCTTCATTTATTATAACTAGAAATGAAGAAGATGCTAAGAATGCTATTAATTATTTAAAAAATGATAATAAAGGAAGAGCTACATTCTTTCCTCTTACTGTTATAAAACCTAAATCAATAGATCCTAGAGATGAAGAAGTAATAAAAAACATGAAGGGTTTTATATCTTTAGCAAGTGAATGTGTTACATATGATAAAAAGTATTATAATATTATTAAAAATACTCTTGGTAATATAATAATAGCAGATAATATTAGTAATGCTGCTACTATTAGTAAGAGTGTATTTCATAAGTATAGAGTAGTAACTCTTGATGGTAATATTATTCATGTAGGAGGCTCTTTAACAGGAGGTAGTTTTAAAAGTAATAATTCTTTATTAACTGAGAAATATGAATTAATAAGACAAGAAAATATTCTTAAGGAAATCATGCTTAAAATTAATGATCAAGAAAAGATTACTGAAGAACTTGAGTTTAATAATGAAACTATAAAAGAAAAGATATATAAAACTAATATAGAACTTATTAGTGTTAAAGAATTACTTAATATTAAGAATAAAGAACTTGAGGCATATTCTTGTGAATATAAAGATTTAGTAGATGAAATAAAAACACTTACTTCTAGTGATAAGTCTTTAGTAAATGAAGAAGAAAAGACTCTTAATGAATACTATAAGAATGCACAGCAAAAAGAACTTCTTATTAAAGATGAAACTATTATTACTAAAGAAATATCTTCTATTAAAGATGATATTAATGATAGAGAAAGTAATTTAAAACTTAAGGGAAGTAAATATAATTCATTAACTAATGAACTTAAAGAAATAGATGTACTTATTTTTAAGACTAATTATACTCAAGATTCATTATTAAGTAGATTAAATGAAGACTATAATCTTACATATGAAAAAGCTATTACAATGTATGAAATTAATGATGAACTTGAAAATAAGAGAGAAGAAGTTGTTAATCTTAAAAGACGACTTAAATCTTTAGGAGATGTAAATATATCTAGTATAGAAGAGTTTGATAGAGTAAGCGTTAGATATAATTACTTAAATACTCAAAAAGAAGACTTACTTCTTAGTGAAAAAGATTTACTTAAAATAATAGATGAATTAGATGAAATTATGTCTAAGAGATTTGAAAGTACTTTTAATCAAATAAATAAAGAATTTAATAATGTATTTAAATCACTTTTTGGTGGAGGAGAAGCATATTTAAAATTTACTAATCCAGATGATATACTTTCAACCGGTATTTTAGTTCAGGCTATTCCAAAAGGTAAAACATTAAAGTCTATTTCATTATTATCTGGTGGAGAAAAAGCTTTAACAGCAGTTAGCTTATTATTTGCTATTATGAATTTAAAAAAAGTTCCATTTGTAATACTTGATGAAGTAGAATCAGCACTAGATGAGGCAAATGTTGATAAGTTTGGATCTTACCTAGAGCATTATAGAGATAAGACTCAATTATTAATAATAACTCATAAGAAAAAAACAATGGAGTATGTTGATACCTTGTATGGTGTAACCATGCAAGAAAGTGGTGTTAGTAAGTTAGTTAGTGTTAATCTAGAAGATGACAAAGAAGAAAAGAAGTAACTTTAGTTACTTCTTTTCATTAGTACTTGGAATTTCATTTGTACTTGAGGGTTCATTTAATTTTATTGTAAGTGGAACTTTAGTATTAATTATAGCAGTTACATTATTACCATTAACCTTATATGTAAGACCATTATTTAATGTATAATTATTTAAGTTAGTTTTTTCTAATGTATAGAATGTTTCTTCACTATCTCTACCATTCATAATAGAAATACTATCTACTAAAACTTTAAATATAGTATTTTGTATAGATGAAGTTTTATCAAAGTTATATGTAAGAAGTCCATTATCATAATCAATAGTATATTTTCTATTATAAATAGTAGTTACATATTTAACTTCTATTTTTTTATGTATTGTTTTAGCACTAAGTGTAGTATTATATTTTTCAAAGTAAATTACACTTTTACTTTTATTAAATTCTGATGAAATATTCTTTAGTATTTTTGTTTCATTATAAGTTATTTTATTATTCTTATAATATATTAGAAAACCTAATATACCAAAGAGAAGTGATACAAAGCATATACTTCCATAAATTATTAATCTAAACTTGTTTTTCATAAATACCTCTTTCTTACTATATATCATTATAGCAAAAAAAAAGAAAATAATAAAGTTTAAATTGCTCTATAAATATCTTTTCCTTTATTTGGATTATAATTATCAATTCTATCAATAAATAAAATACCATTTAGATGATCTATTTCATGTTGAAAAGCAACTGCAATTTCTTCTCTAACTCTTAGTTCTTTTTTATTACCTTCTAAGTCATAATATTCAATACTTATGCGAGCATTTCTTAATACTATTCCATCTACTTCTTTATTAACACTAAGACAGCCTTCACCTTCCTCAACATATATAAGCTCCCTAGATAAACTTATTTCCTTAGGATTTATTATAGTGTATTCTTCAAAAGTTCCATTTTCTCTTTTGTAAGATATAATAAATATTCTTTTTAAGTAACCTAATTGTACAAAAGAAAGCCCCATACCAGGTCTTATATTATGTTTTTTAGCATACTTTTCATCTTGACTAAGTCTTAAATAAGAAGTAATATCATTAATTAGTTTTTTAGTTTCATCATCAATAGGAAATTTAACATCCTTACTAATTTGTCTTAATATCTTATCTTTTTTTTCATCCAATATTTGTTCTTGTTTTATCATATTTTGCCTCGCCTGCTATAAATTATATCAAACTCACAAGTTTTTATCAATCATTATAATTATATAATAGTAAAAAGGAAGTTTTAATACTTCCTTTTATCTGTTTGAACAATTATTAAATCCTGCCCCAAATACTATAACTAGTAAAATGAATAGTACTAGAATTATAGCTGCTCCATATCCAGAGCCTCCACAACAAGTAGGCGCTTGAGAGCAAGAAGGAGCAACATTACCATAACCACCATTGTAACCATAATAATACATATATTTCTAACCTCCTTTATTATCTATATTAGTTTACGCAATAGAGTATAAATTTGTCAATGAAAATGCCTATTTATTTGGATAAATATAAAAAATATGATATATTTATATTATGAAAAATAATAAGATTTTTAAATATTTGGATAAACCTTTATTAATAATGTGTATAATGTATTCATTTATAGGGGTTCTTATGGTACTTTCAGCATCAAGTGTAAAAGCTGTTATATTAAATGGAGTAAGTCCATATTATTATTTTTTTAAACAATTAATTATATATTGTATTGGTTATTTAGGTGGATTAATTATATTAACAATACCAACCTCTAAATATAAGAAATTTCTTCCTTTAATACTAGTAGGTATTTTAGTTTCCTTAGTTCTTCTTTTAATATATGGAAAGTTTACTAACAGTTCTAGAAGTTGGTTTTATTTTGGAGGCTTTGGTATTCAGCCTAGTGAATTTGCTAAACTTGCTATTATTATATATTTAGGGGTATTTTTTGGAGAACAAAGTAAGAAGAAGGGAAGAAAGTATGCATTTTTAATACCTATAATATATTCTATTATTGTATTTGTTTTAGTATATGAACAACCCGATCTAGGTACTTCTTTAATAATAGGTATAATTACTTTTTTAACTTTCTTAGTAATCCCTATGGGTAATAATAAGGCAGCATACATAACTAAAATAGGTGGCGGAGTATGCGTTGTTTTATTATTCTTATTTATGCTCTTCGGTAGTAATATACTTAATGATTCTCAAGCTAAGAGGTTAAATTATAAAAACCCATGTGATAGATATACAGATGTTACTGGTTATCAAGTATGTAATGGATTTATTGCTTTTAATGGTGGTGGATTATTTGGTAAAGGAATAGGTGCATCTACACAGAAATATCTATATTTACCTGAGGCACATACTGATTTTATATTTCCTATATTTGTAGAGGAACTCGGAGTACTTTGCGGTATAGCACTTATTCTAGGATTTATTTTTATAATATACAAAATATTTAAAATAGCTTCTTCATCCTTTAATTTAAGAAATTCTATTATTTGTTATGGAATAGGCATATATTTATTAGCACATTTATTTTTAAACTTAGGTGGTGTTTTAGCTCTTATTCCTTTAACTGGCGTATCTCTTCCTTTCTTAAGTTATGGTGGTAGTTTTAATATAACACTTATTGTTGCTATGTTTATTGTTCAAAAAATTAATGTTGAAAATAAACAGTTTAAGATTAAAAATGAAATAAAAAATATATAATGTTAACAAAGTATTAATTATTAAAAATGAGCATATTTATTATGCTTGTTTTTAATAATTCGTAATATATCAATTTTATAAATTAAAAAGCTAAATGTTAATTTAATAGTAAAAATGGTCATTTGCTATTTTTATTTTAGTATAGTATGTTATTCATGTCACTTAAGAAAGGAGGTGAAACATGGACTTTTTAAATAATATAAAAGAGTTATTAATAAAATATAAAAAGCAAATAATCATAGTATCATCTATTTTTATTACCTTTATTATTTCTTGTGCTGGAATATATATTTATTATTCTACTGATAATAAAGAAGCTGATAATATGGTTGCAATAGAATCACCAATTAAAAAGGAATCTAGTATGATACCTGAAGCTTCTTCTATAATAGAAAATAAGATTTTTGTAGATATAAAAGGTAAAGTAAATAAGCCTGGTGTATATGAAATGAATAAGGATGATAAAGTAATAGATGTTATCAATAGAGCACAAGGTTTATCTAAAGGTGCTAGTACTGAATATATAAATTTATCTAAAAAAGTAACTCCTGAAATGGTAATAATTATATATTCATGTGATGAAGTTAGCAAATTAATAGTAAGTAAAGTTATAATACCTAAAGAAAAACCAATTATAAAAAATGATGCTCAAATTAAAGATACTATAGATAAAGATAACAAAGAAGAAGTAAAAGAAGATAAAGAAGTAAGTAAAAAAATAAATATTAACAGTGATGATATTGAAGAACTTAAAAAGATAAAAGGTATAGGGGATGCTAAAGCTAAAAAGATACTTGATTATAGAAAAGAGAAGGGTAACTTTAAGAAAATAGAGGATATTAAAGAAGTTAGTGGTATATCTGATGTTACGTTTAATAAGATTAAGGAAGATATTACTGTGTGAAAAAATATATTATATATTATTTGCCCTAGTTACTCTATATGCTTTATTATACATAAATTTAATTAATTATAAGTCTAACTATAATTTATCTAATACAAATTATATATGTACTGTAGAATCTTTTGTAATTGATGGAAATAAATTAACTCTTAAATTAAAAGGAAAAGATAAGTTAATAGGTTCATATTATTTTGATAGTAAAAAAGATATTAATAATTTTATTAATAATGTTAATTTAGGCGATACTTTATCTATTAATGGAACACTTATTAAACCTAAAAATAATACTGTACCTAATGTATTTAATTATAAGAAATACCTATATAATAAGAATATACACTATATACTTAATATAGATGAATATAAAGTATTTAAAAAAAACAAGAATATTTTATATAGTATTAAGAATTTATTTTATAAAAAATGCTATAAAAGTAAAAACAGAGATTATTATTATACTTTTTTAGTAGGAGAAAAAAAGTATGTAGGTTCAGTTTATAATAAAAGTTATAGTATAAATGGAATAAGTCATTTATTTTCATTATCAGGTTTACATGTTACTGTATTTTCATTAATGATACTTTTTATATTAAATAAAACTAAATTAAGTGAGATGACTAAGCATATTATTATATTTATTGTTCTTATGTTATTATGTTTTATAACAGCATTTTTACCCTCTATTACAAGATCAGTCTTATTTTTCTTTTTATTAGGTATTAATAAAATACAAAGTTTCTATATATCTACTGATAATGTTTTACTTATTGTATATGTTATATTAGTTATAATTAATCCTTTTATTATACTTGATCTAGGTTTTGAATTATCATTTACTATTACATATTTCTTAGTACTAGGATCTTCTTATTTTAATAGTAAAAATTATTTTATAAATGTATTAAAAGTAAGTGTTTTATCGTTTATAGCATCAGCACCTATTCTTATATATAATTTTTATACAGTTAATATATTATCCATTATTATAAATATATTCTTTGTTCCATTTGTATCTTATATAGTTTATCCAGCCTCTCTTATAACATTTATATTTCCATTTTTATCTGGTGTATTTAACATTCTTTGTATATTTATGGAAAAAGTTTCATATGAAGTAAGTAAATTGAATTTCTTATCCATTAGTATTCCTAAGATACCACTAGTATTATTATTTATTTATTTTATTATTCTTTTTTATATTCTTAAGACTAAGAAGAAGAAATACATGTTTTTTCTTCTAGTAATAATGCTTATAACATATATTTATCCTTTCCTTAATAATAAAACTAAAGTATATTTTTTAGATGTTGGACAAGGAGACTGTACTTTAGTAGTTACTCCACACTTAAGAAAGACTATCCTTATAGATACTGGTGGTAAGATGGAATATAAGGAAGATGAGTGGAAAGAAAAAAATAATAAAGTTTCATTATCTGAAAGTACTATTATTCCATTTTTGAAAAGTATAGGTGTTAAAAAAATAGATATAATGTTACTTACTCATGGTCATGATGATCATCTAGGAGAAGCTAATAATATTATGAAGTCTATTAAAACTAATAAAGTTTATATTAATAAGGGAAAAATAAACAGTTTAGAAAGTAAGCTTATTAAAAAAGAAGTATTTAATAAAAGTAAACTTAATATTGATAATGTTACAATATATAATTTAGAACATAAGATATTTAATGATGAGAATAGTGATAGTATTGTACTATTAATGGTTATAAATAATAAAAGATTTCTATTAATGGGGGATGCAACTAAACAAACAGAAGAGGATATATTATCTAAATATGATTTTTCTTCTATAGATGTTCTTAAGGTAGGTCATCATGGTAGTAAGACAAGTAGCGGAGAAAACTTCATTACTAAAGTTAACCCTAAAGTATCTATTATAAGTGCTGGACTTGATAACAAGTTTAATCATCCTAACTATGAAACTATTAATTTATTTAATAAATATAATTATAAATATTTAATTACTTTTAAAACTGGAAGTATTATTTATGAGTTAAATGATAAAAGTATGAGCAAAAAAATTCTTTTACCATATAATTAAGTATACATCTTATAAGATGTTTATATATATCTTGGGAGAAATTTCTCCCTTTTTATGTTGTAGAATTTTTTTATAAATGTTTAAGTTTTTAATGATTTTTTTAGCTATATGTTATATAATACTTATGTGCGTAGGTATTGTTTTAGGGAGGATGATTTTTTGTACGAAGAATTTAATTGTTTAAATGATGTTTTTAATAGAGTTAAACCAGCATTATATAGTAAAGTAGAAGAACTTAAAAGAAATAATATTTCTTATGTAAAGGAAGAAGATATATGGAATTTTTTAAGTACTAAGTTATGGAGAAATAAAAGTAACTTAAATATATCTGAGATAGTATCAGATATATTTGATACAAGTAATGAAGAAATAAAATCATATGTTTTATCCTTACTAGAAAAAGAAAAAAGATACGCAAATAAAGAAAGTTTATTATGAGGAGTGAAGTTATGAAAAAGAAATATGGAAAATATATATTAATTAATTTAGTAGTTTTAATTATAACTGCTATTATTTTAGTACCTACTTTAAAGCATATTAATTATGGTCTTGATTTAAAGGGAGGCTTTGAAGTTCTTTATTTAGTAGAGAATCTAGATACTAAGAAGAAGGTTAGTGATTCTGAATTAAAGGCAACATATAAGTCTATTACTAATAGAATTGATACACTTGGTGTAAGTGAGCCTGATATAAGTATAGAAGGAAATAAGATCAGAGTAAAGCTTCCTGGAGTTAAGAATGAAGAAGAAGCTAGAAATCGTTTAAGTACACCTGCTGTTCTTTCATTTAGAGATTCAAGTGATAATTTACTTATGAATGCAAGTATACTTAAAAGTCCAGGAGCTAGTGTAGATTACGATGGTAAAATGTCTGCTCCAGTAGTTGCACTTGATATAAAAGATAATAAGACATTTTATAATGTTACTAAGAAAATAAGTGAGAGTGAAGATAAACTTATTGTAATTTGGCTTGATTTTAAAGAAGGAGTAGATAGTTTTGCTTCTTCTAGAGATAAGTGTGGTACAGATGGTAATATGAGTTGTATTAGCTCTGCAACTGTTAAAGAAGGATTTATGAATAATGTTTTTATTCAAGGTTCTTTTACTGAAAAACAAGCAAGTAATTTAGTTGATTTAATTAATAGTGGTTCTCTTCCTACTAAGTTAACAGAGATTAGTAGTAAGAGTGTAGATGCATCTTTTGGTAGTAACACTCTTATTAAAACTGGTTTAGCTGGTGCTTTAGCAGTATTAATTATTTCTATATTTTTAATTATAAGATATAGAGTAAGTGGATTTATTAGTAGTGTATGTTTAGTCATTTATACAGCACTTACATTTGTTATATTCAATGCTATTGATGGAGTATTAACATTACCTGGTATAGCAGCTTTAATACTTGCTGTAGGTATGGGAGTTGACTGTGCTATTATATCATTAGAAAGAATTAGAGATGAGCTTAATTCAACTAATGATAACTTAGAAAGAGCATTTATTAATGGTAATAAATCTAGTATTGTTTCTATAATAGATGCTAACTTAACTACACTTTTAGCAGCAGTCATCTTATTTATATATGGAGAAAGTACTGTTAAAGGTTTTGCAACTATGTTAATTATTACTATAATTTTAACTATAATTATTTTAGTTTACTTAAATAGGTTTATGCTTAAAGAAGTAGTTTTAAAGTCTGATATAAGTGCTAAGAAATTTGTAGGCTTTAGAAAGAAAACTGTTAATATAGACTTTATAAAAAAGAGTAAAATATTTATTGTTGTCTCATCAATTATAATAGTTATTGGTATCATATTTGTTAGTACCAAGTCACTTAATTTTGGAATTGATTTTACAGGTGGAAGTGATATTACTATAAAGAGTACTTTAAAAGTAGATGAAGCAAAAGTAAAAAACACTTTTAAAGATTTTAAAATTGTTGAAATGAATAATAAAGATAATGTTTCATATGTAAAGGTAAGTAAAACACTAAATGAAAAAGAAATTAAAAATATAAAAAGTGATCTTAAAGATTATGATGTAGAAATTAATGTAATAAGTAATCTAGTTAAAAAAGATTTAACTAAAAATGCTATTATATCTTTAGTTCTAGCATGTATTGGAATAGTTATATATGTTGCATTTCGTTTTTCAATGAATTATGGCTTAACAGGAGTTCTTATGTTACTTCATGATGTTCTAGTAGTTATAGCAGTTTTTGCTATATCAAGAGTACAAATTAATTTTGTATTTATAGCATCTTTACTTACTATTATTGGTTATTCTATTAATGATACTATCATAGTATTTGATAGGATTAGATACAATAAGAAGAAGTTATTTGATAATAAATTAAAAACTAAAGAAGATATGCTTAAGGTAATAAATGTTAGTAGTAATGAAACAATAATAAGAAATATATTAACTACATGTACAACGCTACTTACTGTTATAATTCTTTTACTATTTAACATAACTAGTCTTACTTCTTTTAATATAGCAATTATAGTTGGTTTACTTGCAGGAGCTGTATCCTCTATATTTATAGCACCTTATATACTATATTTATTTGAGAAAAGAAGTTTTAATAAACCAAATAAACCTAAGAAACAAGAAAAACAAGTAACTGAAAAACTTATTAAAGGAATTAATAGTTAAATAATGAATGAAGAAAATATAAAAACTTATAAAGATTTACTTGATATTACTTCTTCTTATTTAACAAAAGAAGAAGAAGAAAAACTGGGCAAATATTATGAAGCTGCCGTTAAAATATATGATGGTATGAAGAGAAAGACTGGTGAAGACTACATAATGCACCCTATTAGGGTAGCTATTTCTCTTTCTGAACTTAAAATGGATTATATTACTATTGGTTGTGCATTAATACATGAAGCAATTATATTAGATAAAATGAGTTATGATGATATTTTAAGTTCTTTTGATAGTGAAAGTGCATTAATAATATCTTGTATTACTAAGATTAGTTTACTTAAAAGAACTTTTACTAAAGATAATAATGAACGTTATAGAAAAATAATAGTAGGTCTTGCTGATAATCCTAAAGCTCTTTTTATTAAAATAGCTGATAGACTTGATAATCTAAAGACTGTTTATGTACATGATTTGCAACACCAAAAAGAAATAATTGCAGAAACTAATGACGTATTTATTCCTATAGCTCACAGATTAGGTATTAAGAAGTTTAAACAAGAGCTTGAGGATTATTGTTTAAGAAATTCTAATAAAGAAGAATATAAGAGAGTTGTAGAACTAATTAATTCATCTAGAAATGAACTTGAGTATGATCTTAATCTAATGAAAGAAAGTATTATTGAAGTTTTAAGTGAACATAATATTAGTTTTGATATAACATCAAGGGTAAAAAGTGTTTATGGTATATATAGTAAACTACAAAAAGGAAAGAAGTTTAATGAAATATATGATCTTTTAGGTATAAGAATACTTGTTAAGAAAACAGAAGAATGCTATTTAATACTAGGTTTATTGCATTCTAAATACCAGTCTATTTCTAAAAGATTTAAAGATTTTATAGCTAGACCTAAAGGAAATATGTATCAAAGTTTGCATACTACTGTATTTGGTTTTAATGAAAGAATGTATGAAATACAAATAAGAACCTATGATATGGATCAAATAGCAGAAAATGGAGTAGCATCTCACTGGTCATATAAAGAACATACTAATGGTAAAATTAAGACTAGTGTAGAAGAGAGACTAGAGTCTTTTAAAGCTTTAATTGATGTTAATAATGAATCTAATAATATGAATTTCTTTAAGAATCTTAATAATGAACTTAATAAAGAAGAAATGTATGTTTTTACTCCTAAAGGAGATGCTTTAGAATTACCTATTGATTCTACTCCAATAGATTTTGCATATAGAATACATACTGAAGTAGGTGATACAACAGTAGGTGCTATTGTTAATGGAAAGATAGTAAAACTTGACTATAAGCTTCAAGATGGAGACATAGTTAATTTACTTACTGAAAAAGGAAAGAAACCTAATAGGAACTGGCTTAAAAGTGTTAAGACTAACTTAGCATATAATAGAATTAAATCTTATTTTAGTCGCCTTGAGAAAGAAAAAATATATAAATGTGGTAAAGAATTATTAGAAAAAGAAATAAGAAATCTCAAATATTCAGTTAATGATGCTTTTAAAGAAGATAATATTAAAAAAGTTCTTAAAGAACTTAATATAAATAATATAGAAGATTTATATTTTGATGTATATACATTAAAATATACATCAAAAGATGTAGTAGATATTATATTTGGTGATAATGATAAAGAAGAAGTTAAGTTTAGATTTACAGAGCAAGTTATTAAAAATAATAATAAAAATAATGTGATAGTTAGTGGATGTTCTGATTTATTAACTGAGTTTGCTTCTTGCTGTAAACCTATCTATGGTGATGAAATAATAGGATATATTACAAAGGGTGAGGGAGTAAAAATACATAGAAAAACATGTAAAAATGTTAATCTTAGTAGTGAAAGAATAGTTGATGTTTCATGGAATGAAACAAACAATAATAAATATACTACATTATTAAATGTATTTTATGATTTACCAGGAGAAAACATTCTTGATATAGTTACTATTGCTACTAAAAATGATATAACAGTACTATCATTTAATTCTAAAACTAATAAAACCGGACAATTTTATGAACTAATATGTAGTGTTAAAAGTATTGATAATCTTAATAAATTTATTTTAGAATTAAAGTCTATGAAGTTTATTAATAAAATAGAAAGAAGCGTAGATGAATGAGAGTTTTATTACAAAGAAGCACCTCTAGTTATGTTTCTATATCTAATAAAGTAGAAGGAAAAATAGATAAAGGTCTTGTTATATTTGTAGCATTTACTTTAGGTGATAATACTTCTATAATTAATAAGATGGTTAGTAAGATAATTAATTTAAGAATATTTGATGATGAAAAAGGTCTTATGAATTATTCATTACTTGATACTAATGGAGAAATACTTAGTATAAGTCAGTTTACTTTATATAGTAATTGTATAAAGGGTAGAAGACCTTCTTTTGCTTCTGCTCTAGAATATAATAAAGCTAAACTTCTTTATGATGAATTTAATGCTTGTTTAGTTAAATATAATATAAAAGTATCTCTTGGTAAGTTTGGTTCTAATATGAATGTATCAATTAATAACAGTGGGCCAGTTACTATATTATTAGATAGTGATCAAATATAATATAAAAAGTATAAGGAGTATATATGAAATTAGAAGAAGCTGATATTAATAAGCTAAGCCCTATGATGAAAGAATATGTTAAGACTAAGAAAGAATATAAAGATATTCTTCTTTTCTATAGACTAGGTGACTTCTATGAACTATTCTTTGAAGATGCATTAATAGTATCACATGAAGATGAAATAACTTTAACAGGTAAGAATGCTGGTTTAACAGAAAAAGTTCCTATGTGTGGTGTTCCATATCACGCAGTTGATGGACATATTAGTAATTTAGTATCTAAAGGATATAAAGTAGCTATATGTGAACAAATGGAAAACCCTAAGACTGCAAAAGGACTTGTAAAAAGAGATGTTGTTAAACTCATTACTCCTGGAACTAATACATGCACTGGAGCTGTAGATGAAAGAGATCTTAATTATATAGGATGTATAAGTGATCAGAAGATTAGTTATGCTTTTAGTTACGCAGATTTACTTAGTGGTAAAGTATACACTACATATATACCATACGATAATAATAAACTTCTTAGTTACTTAGTTAATCTTAATATAAAAGAAGTAGTACTGCAGGATAATCTAAATACTAAACTATTAAATGAACTTAAAAATAATTATAATATATATGTTAGTATATATAATGAAATTAATAAAGATATAGATGATAGTATATTTAAAAATATTAATGATATTAAATTAAAACACAATACTTTACTACTATTATCTTATTTAACTAATAATCAAAGAAGAACTCTATCTCATTTTGAAGATGTAGTACTTATTAATAGTGATAAATATTTATACTTAGATAAAGAATGTGTAAAGAACCTAGAACTTACTATGACTCTAAGAAGTAAAGATAGACTTTATAGTTTATACTGGTTTTTAGATAAGACTAAAACTGCTATGGGTAGTAGATGTCTTAAAGGATATTTAATAAGTCCCTTAGTAGATAAAGAAGAAATAACTAAAAGACATAACTTAGTAGAAAAACTTATAAATGAATTTATTGTACATAAAGATCTAGAAAATGCTTTATATGAAGTATATGATTTAGAAAGACTATGTGGTAAAGTATCTATGGGTAATGTTAATGCAAGAGATTTATTACAACTAAAAAATACTTTAAAACAGTTTCCAACTATTAATAAAGCACTTAGTAAAATAAATCTTCCTTTACTAGATGTATTTAATAATATTTATGAACTTCTAGATAAGACTATAAATGAAGATGCTGGTTTTACGTTAAAAGATGGTAATATAATAAAATATGGATATAATCAAGAACTTGATGACTTAAAAGTTATTAGTAAGAGTAGTAAAGATTTTATTAATACTTTTGAAATAGAAGAAAGACAAAGAACTAAAATTAAATCTCTAAGAGTTGGCTATAATAGAGTATTTGGTTATTATATAGAAATTAGTAAAGGCCAAGTAAAAGAACTAAAAGAAGAGTTTAACTATACTAGAATACAAACTATATCTACATGTGAAAGATATACTACTCCTTTTCTTAAAGAAAAAGAAAATATAATATTAGGAGCAGAAGAAAAGATTAATACTTTAGAATATAATATATTTTGTTCTATAAGAGATCTTATTAATAATGAAATACATGGGTTACAAAAAGCATCTTCTTATATAGCATATATAGATGTTATGCAAAGTTTTGCTAGGGTATCAAGTGATAATAATTTAGTTAAACCTATTATTAATGATGAATTTATACTTAATATAAAAGATGCTTTTCATCCTGTTGTTAAAAAAGTACTAAAAGAAGAATATATTACTAATGATATTATTATGAATAAAGATGATAATATATTAATTATAACCGGACCTAATATGTCTGGTAAGAGTACCTATATGAGACAACTTGGAGTACTTGCTATAATTAATCAAATAGGATGTTTTGTACCCGCATCTTATGCATCTATTCCTATTTTTGATAAAATATTCACACGTATAGGTGCTTCTGATGACTTAGTAGGTGGAGAAAGTACTTTTATGGTAGAAATGAAAGAGAGTGCTAACGCTATTAAAAATGCTACAAAGAACTCACTTGTACTATTTGATGAACTAGGAAGAGGAACAAGTACATACGATGGAATGAGTTTAGCAGGGGCTATTATTATGTATATTAATACTCATATTAAATGTAAGACATTATTCTCAACACATTATCATGAACTTACTGATATGGAAAATAATAATGGTATTAAAAATATACATGTAAGTGTATATGAAGAAGATGGTGATGTTAGATTCCTACATAAAATAGAAAATGGTGCTGTTGATAAAAGCTATGGCATAAATGTTGCTAAATTAGCACAACTTCCTAAAGAAGTTATTAAAAATGCAGAAGAACTTCTAAAGATATATGAAAAAGAATCAAATATAAAAGTAAATGCTCAAGTAGCATTTGATTTAGAAACTCAACCAGATGAATTAAGAGAATTTATTAAAAAGATTGATCCCTTAAATTTAACTCCTATGGAAGCTATAAATATATTATATGAAATAAAAAATAAAAGCGTTTTATAAATGCTTTTATTTTTATATATAATTATATGATTTTCTCAGTATTCTTAAAACTTACCTTAGACACCTTACTAAGTATATCCTTACCATACTTAGTAACTAATTCTTTTGCTATTTCATCTACTTTAGTACCTGCTCCTTTAGGAAATTCTATATTATATTCTTTACTTAACTTATCACATTCTTTTAAAAATATATATCTTGATATAACAGATGCACAAGCTACACTTAGATTTTTATCTTCAGCTTTAGTTAAAAATGTAATATTAGTTACTTTTTCTATTGAATCTTTTATATATAAATAATAGTTTCTAGGAAGAGCAAACTGATCTACTATTATTTTATGATATGGATAATTCTTTTCTTTCATTTTATATAGAACTTTATTATGCATAATAGCCTTTACTTTATTCATATTAAAGCCTTTATCATGATACATATTGTAGTCTTTATTACTTAGTATTAATGATTCATATGGTATTTTCTTCATTATTATAGGAGCACATGATAAAATCTTTTCATCAGTCATCTTTTTAGAATCACCTATATGCATACCTTCTAATAAACTTAAATCTTCTTTCTGTACAAATGTAGCAGTTACTACAATAGGTAGTAAATAATCTCCAGTACCAACTTCATCACTTCCTATAGCATTAAAATAATAATAGGATTTATCTATTTCTTTTTTCTTTTCCTTAGAATCAGTTATATCAATATCTCTATTATTTAAAAACTTTTCTTGATCCTTCCACATAGCAGCATCTACATCAGCACTTATTCCTTGAAACATTACTTTACCTGATTCATAAAGCGTTATTATAGTATCAGATTCATCTGCTTGAAATAAAGCATATGGAGGAGTCTTTTCTCTTTTTAAATCCTCATAGTAAGTTATCATTTTTTCTTTAATATTATCACTAACTTTAAATACAATATTCATTTTTATCACATCCCTGTATACAATTTTATCATACCTTTTATAAAATAACATTTATTTTTTTAAGATTTTGATATATAATATAAAAGGATGTGATAAAAATGAATATAATTGATGCTGTTATAATAATACTTTTTATAGTTGGAGTTTTAGGAGGTATTAAAAGAGGAGCTATTAGAACTACTGTTTCTTTAGTAGGAACTATTGGTATATTTATTCTTTCTTACTATTTAAAAAATCCACTTGCTAATTTCTTTTATGAATATTTACCATTCTTTAGTTTTGGTGGATACCTTAAAGGAATAATAGTTATAAATATACTAGTATATGAACTTATTGCTTTTGTATCTTGTTTCTCTATATTATCTATTATTTTAAATATTATACTTAAGTTAAGTGGTATTATAGAAAAAATACTTAATATGACTATCATTCTAGGTGCTTTTTCTAAAATAATAGGTGCTGTACTAGGTTTCTTAGTAGCATATGTATATATATTTATTATTCTCTTTGTACTTAATCAACCATTCTTTAATATAAAGGATCTTGGTAATAGTAAGATAAGTTCTTATATGCTTAATAATACTTTAGTTTTATCAAATGTTACCTCTAAAGCAACAAGTACTATAAATGAGATAGTTAAATTAAAAGATGATTATAAGAATTTAAGTACTGAAGAGTATAATTATATGGCTCTTGAAATAATGCTTAAGAATAAAATTGTTAATACTAATAATGTTAAAACACTTATAAATAAAGATAAATTACCTATTAAAAATATAGATAATTTAATAGAGAAATATGGAGGAGAAAAATGAAAGTTTTAGATAAGGAAAATTTACTTGATTTAGTTAAGGAAGGAATTCATTTAGTTGATTTTTATGCTCAATGGTGTGGTCCTTGTAAGATGTTAATGCCTATACTTGAAAGTATTGATAAAAATGTAGATATTATTAAAGTTGATGTAGATATGTTCCCAGAATTAGCAAGTAACTATGGTATTATGAGTATACCTACACTTATATATTTTAAAGATGGAGAAGTAGTAAAAAAAGTTAATGGTTTTCAAGATAAGAATTCATTTATAAAAGATATAGAAGAAATATCTAAATAGTTACATTTTATTATTAATAAAAAACTAAAAAGTATAGACTTTTTAGTTTTTTTCTAGTATAATATGCCAAAGAAAAAGAAAAGGGGAAATATGTATGAAAGTAAGTGATTTCGATTATTATTTACCTGAAGAGTTAATAGCACAAACACCTATTAAAAATAGAAGTGAAAGTAAACTTATGATAGTTGATAAATATAATGGACAGATTACTCATGAGAAGTTCTTTAATATTATTAAGTATTTAAAAAGTAATGATGTTCTTGTTCTTAATAATACTAAAGTACTCCCTAGTAGATTATATGGTATTAAAGAAGAAACAGGTGCTAAAATAGAGGTATTACTTCTTAATAATGAACAAGGAGATATATGGAAATGTCTTGTTAAACCTCAAAAGAGGTTTAAAGTAGGAAGTATCTTATCTTTTGATGATAATTTTAAGTGTGAATGTTTAGAAGTACTTAAAGAAGGAATATGTAAGATTAAATTTATATATGAAGGTATATTCTTAGAACATTTAACTCATTGTGGTACAATGCCACTACCTCCTTATATACATAAATCATTAAAAGAAAACAGTAGATATAATACTGTTTATGCTAAGGAAGAAGGTAGTGCTGCAGCTCCTACTGCAGGCTTACATTTTACACAGGAACTTCTTAGTAGTATTAAAGATAAAGGAATAAAGATACTTTATGTTACATTAAATATTGGTTTAGGTACATTTAGACCCGTATCACAGGAGACAGTAGAAAATCATAATATGCATAGTGAACTATATTATATTGATAAGACTACTGCTAAACTTCTTAATACTTATAAAGAAGAAGGAAGACGTATTATATGTGTAGGTACAACTAGTTTAAGAACTCTAGAAGCTAACTATAGTAAGTATAAGTGCTTTAAAAGTACTTGTGAAAAGACTTCTATATTTATATATCCTCCATACAAGTTTACTTCTTGTGATGGTTTAATTACTAATTTTCATTTACCTAAAAGCACCTTAATAATGCTTGTAAGTGCTTTTAGTAGTAAAGATATAATAATGAATGCATATAAAGAAGCAATTAATAATAACTATAAGTTCTTTTCATTTGGAGATGCTATGTTTATAAGTAATATTAATAAGATATCTAAGATATCTTATTATAAAGATATTACTAAACAAGAAAGTGATATTTATTATAATAAGAATAATATTAAGATATTAAATGGAAGTAATAATATTCTATTATCAGCTCCTCATGCATATAAACATATTAGGAATAATAAGATAAAGGGA
Organism: Bacilli bacterium; assembly: GCA_036653735.1. Lineage (GTDB taxonomy): Bacteria > Bacillota_I > Bacilli_A > RF39 > UBA660 > CAVCAD01. The sequence goes on from JAVVTI010000003.1 coordinate 49,480, forward strand.
AATGAATTTAATACCTCTTTTATAGTAAAAATACTTAATAAGATGACAGGTACATCTATTATTTATATAAAAAAGAGTATTGAGTATGATCCTAATTATCAAAATGATAATTTATATAGAGACTTAATTTTAAAATATATAAAAGAACATAATATTAAGTATTTTATTGATATTCATGGTATGAATGATTATAATGAATATGGAATAGAGATAGGTACTAATAATAATAAAAGTATTAATGAAAAACTATCTATAAAAATAATGGATATATTTAAAAATAATATAAGTGATAAAGTAGTTATAGATAATAAATTTAAAGCAACTAATAAAACATTAAGTTATTATATTAATAAAAAATGTAACATAAATACTTTTCAAGTAGAAGTATCATCTAAATATAGAAGAATTAAAAGTAAACCTGTTAGTTTTAATAAGATAATTAATGCTTTTATAAAAGTAATAGAATTATTAGAAGAAAGGAAATAATTAAAATGAGTGATGAAGTTAATTTTGTAGAAAGATATGATTCCCTTTTAAATATTAAGCCATCTTATGGATATGAAAGGCAGCTACCAGATATTAAATTTAATTATGTAGGCTTTGAAATAGAAATAGCTGTTGAATATGAAAGAAGTAAATATTCATTTATTAGAACATTACTTAAACAGATAAAGAAAGTAGTAGGAGATAATGGTTACTTTACTAAAGATGGAACTATTCTAGGCGAATACTCTTTTGAAATAGTACTCGATCCAATGAGCGTTAAAAAAGTAGCATCTATTTATGATAAGATTATGAAAATAGTTAAATTTAGTGATGGTATAATATGCTTTGATAAAGAACATAACTGTGGCTTACATATGAATTTTAATCAATATGATATAGAAGATATTAATATAAGTCATAAAAGACTATTAATACTTATGAATCAAAAAAGACAATATATAGAAGAAAATATATATAAGAAACTGTATTTCGAACTTGATTTCGAAGCATATTTAAAGTTTCAAAAAAATATAAGTTCAAAATATCTAGGTATTAATTATTTAAATAAACGTCTAGTAGAGGTTCGTAATATTAAAACTGGACTAAGTACTAAAGCAATAACTAGTGTAATGTATGATATTATTAATGCTTTATTCCCAGATAAGTTACCTGAAGTAAAAGATATTAAACACACAAGAAAGATAATGAGTATACTAAGCGATACTTTTCAAAATGATAATAAAGAATTAATAAAAGAAAGTTTAAATAATGATATACTTATTATTAAGTTTGGTAAAAAAGGACCTAAAATAATAAAAGTAACTGATAAAATAAAGAAAGATTTAATGGAGGTGGATATTAAATGAAGAAAGCGTGGTTATTTTTTTCCTCATGTTCTTTTAATATAAAGACTGAAAGTGGTTATATAGATAATATTATTAGTTTAGCTAAAGATAAATATAATATTAATTTAGAAGTAAAAAATGTACATAAGTTTATTATAGTAAGTGGAAAAGAAAATGAAATTTATTATGATGGAATAAAAGTTAATGATTTACCAGATGCTGTTATATTAAGAAGATATGAAATATACTTAGCAAGAAGCCTAGAAAAGTTAGGAGTTAAAGTATATAATAATGTACAAAGTATGATTGATGCTAGAAATAAGATGAAAGTTCATCAAATACTTAGTGAATATAAAGTACCTACTCCTAAGACTATTTATATAGTACCAATGAATTGTCATACAAATGTTAATTATAATGATGCATGTAAACTATTAAATTCTAATAAATTTGTACTTAAGTGGCTTTATGGTTCTCAAGGTAAAAGTGTTCACCTAGTAGAAACAGAGGAAGAATTTAATAGATTAATTACTAAATATAAAGCAAAAGTTATATGTCAAGAATACATTAAGTCTTCCTATGGAAAAGATATAAGATGTTATGTTATGGGAGGAAAGTTTATAGGTAGTGCTATTAGAAAGAGTCATGGTGACTTTAGAAGTAATTTAGCACAAGGAGGAGAAGCACTTAAATATATATCTAATGATGAAATAAAAACATTAGCTATAAATGCTGCACATGCAGTAAATTTAGATATATGTGGTGTTGATATTTTATTTACAGAAAATGGTTATACAGTTTGTGAAGTAAATGCACTTCCTGGCTTTAAGAGTATTGGTAAAACAGAAGGCCTTAAAGAAGAAGACATCTTACTTTCATTTCTAAAAGATAAACTTGAGGAGTAAATAAATGAATTTAAATTATAAAGTTATTAAAAAGAGTAGTGAGTGTAGTGCAAGACTAGGTGAGTTTGAAACAATATATGGAATAAGTAAAACACCTATGTTTATGCCGGTAGGTACACAAGCTACAGTTAAAAATTTATCACCAGAAGACATAATAAGTACTAAAAGTGATGTAATACTATCTAATACATATCACCTATGGCTTAGACCAGGAGAAGATATAGTAGATATACATGGTGGCCTTCATAATTTTATGAATTATAAAAATGGTCCAATACTTACTGACTGTGGAGGATTTCAAGTCTTTTCTCTTGCTAATCCTAAAGATATTAGTGAAGAAGGTGTTAAATTTAAAAGTCATATTAATGGAGAAAGTTTATTTTTAACACCTGAAGAATCTATTAGAGTGCAAAATAAACTAGGAGCAGATATTATAATGAGCTTTGATGAATGCCCTTACTATCCATGTACTTTTAAGTATATGGAAAACTCTATAGAAAGAACTTTAAGATGGGCTAAAAGATGTAAAGAAACTCATAGTAAAAGTAGTACTCAAGCATTATTTGGTATAGTACAAGGAGGAGAGTTTCCAGAACTAAGAAAGAAAAGTGCTATAGAAACTGTTGCTCTTAACTTTGATGGCTATAGTATTGGTGGAGTATCAGTAGGTGAAGATAATGAAACTAAGTATAAGATGATTGACTATGCAATTCCTTATTTACCAGAAGATAAGATAAGGTATCTTATGGGAGTAGGAGATCCTATAGATTTAATAGAAGGTGTTATAAGAGGAGTAGATATATTTGATTGTGTACTTCCTACTAGACTTGCTAGACATAATAATGCTTTTACTAAATATGGAAAAATTAATTTAAGAAATAAAAAGTATATGGATGACTTAAGTCCCTTAGATAATGAATGTGATTGTTATACGTGTAAAAACTATACTAAAAGTTACATAAGACACTTAATAGTATCCCAAGAAATGCTAGCTTCTAGATTACTTTCTATTCATAATATAAGATTTCTTACATCCTTAATGGAAGAAATAAGACTAGCAATAAAAAATGATAACCTGCTTGAGTTTAGAGATAATTATATATCAAAATATAAAAAGTAAAGTTTAAACACTTTACTTTTATTTACATAATTTATTTAAAATTCATTGAAACAAAAATTATATATGCTATACTAAATATAAGAAAGAGAGAAAAGATATGAAGAAAATGACTAATTACTTCTTAGGGCTAATTATGGGTTTAATGCTTACCATAGTGCCAACATTTTTATTTACAAATGTTCAAGCAGAGCAACTTGATAATGGTGCAGGAGATATTTCATTTACTTATGTTCCTACTGGAAAGGAATACATTGATGTAACTACTAAAATCGTAGATGGTAGAACTATATTTGATGTAACTAATAAACTTGGTTCTTCACAATTAAGTGCTTCTACTATTGAAGATATACTTGCACAAAATGCTGGAAATGGTGCAACTAAATTTAGTATTTATGCAACTATAAATAATAAAATAAGTAATACAGGAAAGTATAAAGATTTCAAATATGTAGGTGATGATTCCGAATATACTTTTAGTAAGGTTGAAAAATTACCTATACTTGATGATGTAGTTGTTAAACCTTTAAACTATTCTTTTTGGCCATTTGAAGTTAAACTAGTTTATCGTTTAACTGAAACTTCACCTTGGCAGTATACTTTTACACCTAAAGTAGAAAAGAAAACATTAAAAGAACAACTTTCAGAGGTATTAAATAAACCTATTAATGAGATAATTTCACTTTATAATGTATTATATCGTTTTGAATCAGCAGCTGATGGTACTATTATGACACATCAACATGAATTTTATGATTTAGAAGCTGGTAAACAACCAGTTGCTAATCCTAATAGAAAAAATCACTTTTATACTACAAATTTAGTACTCCTAGGTATTGAAACATATGAAATTCATTACCATAATCTTATTAAAGTTAGTAGTGTTACTTTAAATAAAGAAGCACTTACTATGAGTATTAATGATACTGAGGTTTTAAGTACTGCTGTACTACCTGCTAATGCTCCGTATCAAAAAGTTAAGTATTCAAGCGATGAACCAACAGTAGTATCTGTTGATAATACTGGTAAGATAACTGCTTTATCTAAAGGAACTGCTATTATTACATCAAGCAGTGAAGGAAAGAGTGATACATTAACTATTACTGTTAGGGAAAATTTACCTGTTGATAATAAGCTTCCTGCAAACGTAGATAAAATAATAGAAAATAGTAAAAATAATGATGTTACTTTTGATTTAAATACTCCAGTTAATTTAGATAATAAGATATTTGAAAATGCTAAAAAGAATAATACTACAGTAAGTTTTAATGTAGTAGATAATTCAAATAAAAGTCTTTATAGCTGGGAATTTGATAGTACTAAGTTAGGTAATATAGATCCTAATTTAAATCTTGATCTTAGTCTAACAGTTAGTAATAAAGCACCTGCTAATACAAAGACTGATTTAACTGATATACTTAAAAATGAAAAACCATTATTTTTAAACTTTGCTCATCATGGAGAACTTCCTGGTCCTGCAAGTATGGAAATATATGTTGGTAATTTATATGCTGATGGTGATGTAGTTACATTATACTATGTAAATGAAACCACTAATAAAACTGAAGTACTTGCTAAGAATCTTGTTGTTAAAAAGGGATATGTAGAGTTTACTATAACTCATTGTTCTACATATGTTCTTACTAAAAATCCTATTGTTAAAAACCCACAAACTGGTGATATTAATTTATTGTTAATTTCATTAGTTGGTATTTTAGGACTATGTGGTAGTGCATATACTATTAATAAACTTAGGAAAAATTAATTATAAATAATAAAAAAACTACTTTACGTAGTTTTTTTTATTAAATAATTTTATATTAATTCCAGCTATACCACCAACTGTAGATGATGCTATTAATACTACATAATATACTAGACTCTTAATAGTTAAATTTTCTCTTAATATTAAAGATAATAAGATAAGAATAATTACATATATAACTCCTACTATAATACCATTTATATATCCTTTATTTCTAATAGTTCTTGATACATTTATACCCATAAGTATAAATATTATTATAGTAAATATTAATGAAAGTATCTTAAGTACATTATATGGCATTATACCAAAGTAATGTAATGAAGTAAAAATTAGTAAGTAAATTAAAGTAATAGGAATAGAAAGAAGAATTGTTTTAATATATATTTTTATATTTTTCATATTTAAGTATATTATAATGATTAGAAAAATATAACTTGTACATACTACTTAATGTGATGCAAATGGAAATTTTTAATGTTGTATATAAGACAATATTTTTTTATATATTAATTCTTATTTTATTTAGATTAATGGGTAAAAGAGAAATAGCACAGTTATCTATTCAAGATCTAGTTGTATCTATTCTAATAGCAGAAATAGTCGCTATAAGCATTGAAAACCCTGAAAAGAATATTATGATAACTGTTCTTCCAATTGTCCTTCTAGTAGGTCTAGAAATGATTATGGCATTTATTTCTCTTAAGAGTAATAAGTTTAGAAATATATTAGAAGGTAAACCAGTTCTTCTTATTAATAATGGTCTTATATGTTTTAAAGAACTTGTTAAACAACGTTATTCACTTGATAATTTACTTGCATCTCTAAGAAGTAATAATATTAAAGATATAGAAGAAGTAGAATATGCAGTACTAGAAAATAATGGTAAATTATCAGTCTTTAAGTATAACTTTTTAAAGATGAAATCTCCTAATCCATTTCCTATAATATTAGATGGTAAAATACAAAATGATACTCTTAAGTATCTGCATAAAAATATATCTTGGATAAATAATATACTCCTAGAGAATAAAGCAAATCTTAAAGATATATTTTATGCCTTCTATAAGAATAATAAAGTATATATTATTTATAAGAAGAACTAAACATCTTCTTTAGATATATAATTTCTAATAAAACTGTAAATATTAAATTAAATATAATACTTATTATAAGAGAGTATAAGCCTATTTTAAATAAAGATAGTATAAATATAAGTAAAAGTCTTATTAAGCTTGTTATAACAGTTATATTCATCTCTATTCTAGATTTCTTAAGTGCTTCTAATGAAGCACTAAGAGGAAGCTCTATAAAATATAATAATATAAAAGGAGCTAATATCTTAATATAGTTTATACCTAAAGAAGTATTAAAGAGAATACTTAGTAAAGAACTAGAAAAAATGTATATAACAGTAGTAAACATTAAACCAATTATAAAAGATACTATGCATATCTGTTTAATTCTTGATATACATTTTTTATAGTTCTTCTTTTGATAATACTTAGAAAGTTCTGGTACTAAAGAAGTTGAAATAGATTGAGTAAAGAAAGAAGGAAGTAATAAAAGAGATAATGAGTAACCATTTATTATTCCATACTCCATTATTATATAATTCTTTGAGTATCCTACGTATAACAAAGTAGAAAATAGTATAATAGGTTCTAAAAAGTAAGCAATACTTCCTACTATTTTACTACTAGTAGCAGGTAAACTTATACTAATTACTTCTTTAATAGAACTTCTAGAAATATGAATATCTTCTTTACATATTTTTTTATCCTTAGGAATAAAAAGTAACATTACAATAATAGATACTGTTTCACTTATAATATTAGTAAGTATTATACATCCTATAGTAAGTATTAAGTCTTTCTTAATAAATATAGGTATTAAATAAAATAATATACTTATTCTAGTTATTTGTTCTATAATATTTGATAGTACATATGGAAACATCTTCTGTTTACCCCAGAAGTATCCCTTTATAACAGATGATATACCTATAAATGGAAGTACTAAGCCTATACACATTATAGGATAATTTAAAAGAGGTTCATGAAGTAAAGTATTAGATATAAATGAAGAAAGTAATATAACAATTAATACTATTATAGTATTAAATATACATATAAAGAATAAAGAAGATATAATAACTTTCTTATTATTTTCTTTCTCTGTTGCTATTAAAGAAGAAACAGCAATAGGCATAGAAAATATACATATTACAATTAAAAATGAATATGTAGGATTAAGTAAACTATATATACCAACACCATAAGTACCTAAAGATCTTGTTATAAATATTTTTAAAATAAATCCTAATATTTTACTAATAGCTCCACCTATTAGTAAAATAAGAGTACTTATAAAAAATTTATTGTTTAAATATTTCTTTAACATAGTAACTATATGATTTAAGAGTAGAAAATAAAATAACATATGTGGTATAATTATAAACATGTAAGGAGTTATTATGATACAAAAACCTAAAGGAACACAAGATTTATATGGAAGTAAAGGATTTAAGTATAAAAGATTATGTAATTATATAGATGAATTTATAACTAAATATAATTATGAATATATTAAGACACCTACTTTTGAATCAAGTGATTTATTTAAAAGAGGAGTAGGAGTAACTAGTGATATAGTTACTAAAGAAACATATGATTTTATAGATAAAGGCAGTAGAAATATGACCTTAAAACCTGAAGTAACAGCAGGTGTAGTAAGATGTATAATAGAAAATAAACTATATAAAGATAATACTACTAATAAATATTATTATATAGATAATTGTTTTAGATATGAAAGACCACAAGAAGGAAGATATAGAGAATTTACTCAGTTTGGAGTAGAAGTACTTGGTAATAATAATCCAGCAATGGATGCTGAAGTAATCTCACTAGCCTATAGATTTATTACATCACTAAATATTAATAATATAGTAGTTAAAATTAATACTCTAGGAGATTCATCTAGTAGAATAAAATATAATGAAGTATTAAAAGAATACTTAACTAATAATAGTGATACTCTTTGTGATACTTGTAAAGAAAGAATATTAAAAAATCCTTTAAGAGTACTTGATTGTAAAATAGATACTAATAATATAGTACTAAAAGATGCTCCTAAAACAATAAACTATTTAAATGAAGATAGTAATAACTACTTTAATAATGTATTAAATTACTTAAAGAAATTTAATATACCATATATAGTAGATACTTCTTTAGTAAGAGGACTTGATTACTATACACATACAGTATTTGAAATATGTTCTAAAGATAAACTATCTAATATAGGTACTTTATGTGCTGGAGGAAGATATGATAACCTAGTAGAAACTATTGGTGGTCCATCTCTTCCAGGAGTAGGCTTCGCACTTGGAATAGAAAGATTATTATCGTTTATAGATGATATACAAGATAAAGAAATAGAGATATTTATATTAAATATGGATAATAATGATGAAGTATATACTTTAGCAGATGAACTAAGAAGTAATAACTTTGTAGTAGAACTAGATTATAATAATAGAAATGTTAAAGGACAGTATAAGTTAATAGATAAATATAATCCTAGAATTATTCTTATAGTAGGAGAAGATGAGATAAAGAATAACTATATAAGTATAAAAGATAATATTACTAAAGATACTATAAAAATACAAAGAGAAGACTTAATAGATTATTTAAGTGTAAACTTATGATAAATAATATAGAAACTTCTATTACAAAAGAATATAGAAAAACTATATTTAAACCATTTATACGAGCTATAAATGATTTCTCATTAATAGAAGAAAATGATAAGATAGCTGTATGTATTAGTGGAGGAAAAGATTCTTTTCTTATGTCTAAGTGTTTAGAAGAACTTAAAAGACATAATAAAGTTAATTTTGAACTAGTTAATATATTAATGGATCCTGGATATGATGATAAACATCTAAAAGATATACAAGAAGTATCAAGTAAACTAAATATTAAATTACATATATTTAAAAGTAATATATTTAATGAAATAGCAGAATCTAATAATAAGTGTTATCTATGTGCTAGAAAGAGAAGAGGATACTTATATAATGAAGCTCTTAAGTTAGGGTGTAATAAGATAGCCCTAGGACATCATTTTTATGATGTTATAGAGACTTTTCTTCTTTCTCTTATATTTAATGGTAAACAAGATATAATGAAACCTATACTTGATTCTACTAACTATAAAGGTATGAAACTAATAAGACCACTTTATTATGTAAGAGAAGAAAATATTATATCATGGGCTAAAACAAATAATTTAAAATTTATAGACTGTGCATGCACAGTCACTAAAAATAGTACATCCAAAAGAATAGAAATGAGACAACTAATTAAATACATAAATACTATAAATAAAGATGGTGATAAAAATATACTAAATAGCTTATTAAAATAAGCTATTTTTAATTATATTTTTATCATCTATTATAGATATTAAATCTCCTGGACTACAATTTAAATAAAAACAAAACTCTTCTATAT
>JAVVTI010000004.1:0-43912 GCA_036653735.1 Bacilli bacterium
ACAGGTGGTGCATGGTTGTCGTCAGCTCGTGTCGTGAGATGTTCGGTTAAGTCCGCTAACGAGCGCAACCCTTGTCTTTAGTTACTAACATTTAGTTGAGAACTCTAAAGAGACTGCCAATAATAAATTGGAGGAAGGTGGGGATGACGTCAAATCATCATGCCCCTTACGTCTAGGGCAACAGGCGTGCTACAATGGCTGGTACAATGAGTCGCAATACCGTAAGGTGGAGCTAATCTCAAAAGCCAGTCTCAGTTCGGATTGAGGTCTGCAACTCGACCTCATGAAGTTGAAATCGCTAGTAATCCCGAATCAGAATGTCGGGGTGAATACGTTCCCGGGTGTTGTACACACCGCCCGTCACGGCATGGAAGTCAGTAATATCCAAAGTCGGTAGCCTAACCCGTAAGGGAGGGGGCCGCCTAAGGTAGGACTGGTAACTGGGCTGAAGTCGTAACAAGGTATCCCTACCGGAAGGTGGGGATGGATCACCTCCTTTCTAAGGAGAAAGACTTTTAAACAAAGATACTTTTTAGAAAAAGCACTTTTTGCTAGTTTCTGTGATTAAATCAAAACTAGTAGTAACACTTAGTTACAAAACAATAAAATTATTTTACTTAGCTTTGAGAGATTATTTCTCTCATATGTTGTTATTAACAACGTATTGTTCTTTGAAAACTAGATAATGTAATTGTATATAATTTTTTATATACGCGAGTAAAATTTTTGAGTAATCTTACTTTATTGTAAGATATTAAGAAACTAACTCATCAAATTAGGATTAAGTGGTTAAATTAATAAGGGCGCATAGTGAATGCCTTGGCATTAGAAGCTGATGAAGGACGTGGCAAACTACGATATGCTTCGGGGAGACGTAAGCAGTCTTTGATCCGGAGATTTCCGAATGAGGAAACTCGGTAGCGTTAATACGCTATCATCATATAATGAATTCATAGTTATATGAAAACAACCCAGTGAACTGAAACATCTTAGTAACTGGAGGAGTAGAAAGAAAAATCGATTACCTTAGTAGTGGCGAGCGAAACGGTAACAGCCCAAACCAGTCTTAGGACTGGGGTTGTAGGACACTAAATACGGAGTTACAAAATTATAACATAGCCGAATATCTTGGAAAAGATATCCATAGAGGGTGATAGACCTGTAGGCGAAATGTTGTAGTCTCCTTAGTGTATCCTGAGTAGGACGGGACACGTGTAATCTTGTCTGAATCTACGGGGACCATCCCGTAAGGCTAAATACTCTCTAATGACCGATAGTGAACAAGTACCGTGAGGGAAAGGTGAAAAGAACCCCGGAAGGGGAGTGAAATAGATAATCTGAAACTATGTGCTTACAAGAAGTTCGAGCCCGTTAATGGGTGAGAGCGTGCCTTTTGCAGAATGAACCGGCGAGTTATGTTATCGTGCAAGGTTAAGCGGAAAACGTGGAGCCGAAGCGAAAGCGAGTCTTAATAGGGCGACAAGTACGATGATTTAGACCCGAAACCAAGTGATCTATCCATGAGCAGGTTGAAGTAAGGGTGAAACCTTATGGAGGACCGAACCCACGTCTGTTGCAAAATGCGGGGATGACTTGTGGATAGCGGAGAAATTCCAATCGAACTTGGATATAGCTGGTTCTCCCCGAAATAGGTTTAGGCCTAGCCTTCTAATTAGCTACCTGGAGGTAGAGCACTGAATATGGAATGGCCGCACATAGCGGTACTGACTGTAATCAAACTCCGAATGCCAGGCAAGTATGTAGAGGAGTCAGTGTATGGGTGATAATGTCCATACGCAAGAGGAAAAGAATCCAGATCGTCAGTTAAGGTCCCAAAATTTATGCTAAGTGGAAAATGATGTAACACTGCTAGAACAGCTAGGAGGTTGGCTCAGAAGCAGCCATCCTTTAAAGAGTGCGTAATAGCTCACTAGTCGAGTGGTGTCGCGCAGAACATGTACCGGGGCTAAGCATAATACCGAAGCTGCGAATTCAATATGTAAATATTGTCTGGTAGGGGAGCGTTCTAAGGGCGTCGAAGGTAGACCGTGAGGACTGCTGGAGCGCTTAGAAGTGAGAATGCCGGTGTGAGTAACGTAAGGAGGGTGAGAATCCCTCCCACTGATTGACTAAGGGTTCCTGGGTAAAGTTCGTCTTCCCAGGGTAAGTCAGGACCTAAGGCGAGGCCGAAAGGCGTAGTCGATGGACAACGGGTTTATATTCCCGTACCACCTATATAACAGATGGAGCGACGGAGAAAGCTAGGAAGATCCAGTAATTGGATTCTGGTCTAAGCACAAAGGTTTGTTGAATAAGAAAATCTGTCAACTTTAAGACTGAAGTGTGATGGCGACGAATTCTTCGGAATTCTAAGTCTTCTGAAGCTATGCTTCCAAGAAAAACTTCTATGGTTAATTATATAGGTGCCTGTACTCAGAACCGACACAGGTGGTCAAGGAGAGAATCCTAAGGTGAGCGAGATAACTATGGTTAAGGAACTCGGCAAAATAACCCCGTAACTTCGGGAGAAGGGGAGGTGTCTTCGGACACCCGCAGAAAATTGATCCAGGCAACTGTTTAACAAAAACACAGGTCTCTGCTAAAGCGTAAGCTGATGTATAGGGGCTGACGCCTGCCCAGTGCTGGAAGGTTAAGATAAGATGTTAGCTTGACGTAAGTCGATAAAGCGAAGCTTCGAGTTGAAGCCCCAGTGAACGGCGGCCGTAACTATAACGGTCCTAAGGTAGCGAAATTCCTTGTCAGGTAAGTTCTGACCCGCACGAAAGGCGTAATGATCTGGATACTGTCTCAACCATAGACTCGGTGAAATCTTAATACCTGTGAAAATGCAGGTTACCCGCGACTGGACAAAAAGACCCCGTGGAGCTTTACTGCAACTTGATATTGAAATTAGATGTATCATGTAGAGGATAGGTGGAAGACTTTGAAGTTAGAACGCTAGTTTTAATGGAGTCAACCTTGGAATACCACCCTTGATATGTTTGATTTCTAACTTTCGCCCATTATCTGGGTGGAGGACAGTGTCTGGTGGGCAGTTTGACTGGGGCGGTCGCCTCCTAAAAAGTAACGGAGGCGCCCAAAGGTTCCCTCAGAATGGTTGGAAATCATTCGAAGAGTGTAATGGCAAAAGGGAGCTTAACTGCGAGTCCTACAAGACAAGCAGATGCGAAAGCAGGGCATAGTGATCTTGCGGTCCCGAATGGAAGGGCCGTAGCTTAACGGATAAAAGTTACCCCGGGGATAACAGGCTGATACTACCCAATAGTTCACATAGACGGTAGTGTTTGGCACCTCGATGTCGGCTCGTCGTATCCTGGAGGTGTAGTCGCTTCCAAGGGTTGGGCTGTTCGCCCATTAAAACGGCACGCGAGCTGGGTTCAGAACGTCGTGAGACAGTTCGGTCTCTATCCGTCGTGGGCGTTGGAAAATTGAGGAGTGCTTTCCCTAGTACGAGAGGACCGGGAAGGACGTACCTATGGTGTATCTGTTGTCACGCCAGTGGCAGTGCAGAATAGCTATGTACGGAAGGGATAATCGCTGAAAGCATCTAAGCGAGAAGCCCCCTTCAAGATGAGTTTTCCTTTTCTATAAGAAATAAGAACCCATGTAGACTACATGGTTGATAGGCTAGAGGTGGAAGAATAGTGATATTTTGAGCTGACTAGTACTAATAGTTCGATAATTTAACTAATTTTAATTTGATATTACATTATCTTGTTTTGAGAGAATAATTGTTGTATAATAACAATATATCTAAATTGGTTGCGATAGCAAAGAGGGTACACCTGATCCCATCTCGAACTCAGAAGTTAAGCTCTTTTACGCCGACGATAGTGTAAGCGAAAATAGGAAGTTGCCAATTTTTTTTTGATTTAAAACTTGTATTTTAAATACATGTTTGATATAATACTAATACATGGCGCTATTGGTGAAGTGGTTAACACGGCGGATTGTGGTTCCGTTATGCATCGGTTCGATCCCGATATGGCGCCCCAAAAGAAAAAAATCGAATAATTCGATATAAAAAAACTTAATTATTAAAATTAAGTTTTTTTTATATTTGTAAACTTTAATTAACAGCAAGTACAGCCATTAATTTGACAATTAACTATATTTAATTTTTGTTTTAAAATAGATTCTAATGTATTTATTGAATCAAGCATATCTTGAACACTCTTATTAATACATAATAATTCATCTTTTGTTATATTACCCATAGCAAGAGCAGCCTGAATTTTTAAACCTTCTGAGTTTGCAATAGCAGCAAGAGCAGCTTGCTCAAGAGCTACAGACTGTATTAAATCATTAATTTCTTGTTTATAATTATTTCTAAAAATTAAAGTATTAACTACATTACTAGTAGAACTTCCACTTTCACCATTAGGGTTAAGAGGATTTAATGTATATTTAAATGCTGAACTAGCCTTATTAGCAATAGGATTAGGACTAGGCATTGATGTTACAGTAACTTTAAAAGAAACTGTTACACTATTTCCAGGTAGGATAGGATTAGTTAAATTAATTCCAGTATCAGGAGTACCTGTACTAGGAACACTTACTGATAAAGAACCTGGTAAATAAATAGTTCCATTATTAATTGCATCAGTTATAATAACACTATCTACTGGTACATTTCCTGTATTCTTAACCAATAAATTATATGTAATAACTTGATTTAGATAAGATACATTATCACTAGCTGTTTTAGTAGTCTCTAAAGTAGCATTTACTATTTTAGTAGTTACTGTATTACTATTTCCAGAAGCCTTCTCTCCATTAGGATTAGAAGGATCAACTGTATAAGTATAATCAACCTTTCCAGTATTTTCTATAGGATTAATAGTAGGAACAGAAGTCACTTTAACCTTAAACGTAATAGTTGCAGTACTTCCAGCAGCAATAGGAGAAGTTAGTACGATAGATGAAGTAGGATCTCCAGTAAACGGTAAAGTAGAAGTAACAGAAGATGCAACATAACTAGTTCCAGCAGGAACGGTATCAGTTACAACTACATTATTAGCAGCAACATTACCTGAGTTATGTATATTAAGAGTATAAGTTAAAATATCTCCTAATTTAGCAAAAGTTTTATCAACAGTCTTAGAGAAATTTCCATTAGAAATTAAATCAGCACTATTAATTAATGTAGAAACTAAATTAGTATTCTTAATAGGTTGACCTGGAATAGCAACCGATGCAACATTATTAACCTGAGTATTAGGCGTTGCAGTATTTACAAGAACCTGCCAAGAAATTGTAACATCACTATTAGGAGCAACTGAAGTAAGAGTAATTCCAGTATTAGGATTAGTTCCTGTATACGGAGTACTTACTAATAGATTCCCAGCATATGTAGTACCAGCTGGTAAAGCATCAGTTACAACAACATTATTAACCGCAAAATTATTAGGGTTATGTCCGGTTATTGTATAAGTTAATACATCTCCTGGCTTAGCATAAGCCTTATCAACAGTTTTAGTAAATGTTTCAGGAGCAGCATTAGTTATAGTATAAACAATATTATCTCCTAGAGCAGGAGTTATATTAAGAGGCAAACTTCCTGTTGCAGGAACCGTTCCTCCATTAGTTAAATTTACTGCAGAAACAGCAACAGTATATAGAGATAAAGGACTTACTGATCCAGGTGACATTGCTTCATTAATAGTATACGTATTTCCAGGTATACCATAAATAGTAGCAGACTGTGGCTGAATACCTACAGCACTACCAGTAGTAGATACCAAGTTACTAGGAGATCCTCCTATATTTAAATCAAATTGATCAGCACTATTAATTCTAGCACCAATATTCTTCTTAATAGTTACTCTAGTAGTTACGAAACCAAAAGCTACAGCCTCTCTTCCATAAGTTTCTAAAGTTAATTTAGTAGGATTACTTGTAGCTAAAACATAAGCTGCTTGACTACTTTGATTAGTTCCAGTAATTGTTACCAAGGGAGTTCCAACACCAGTTATAGTAGGAGGATTAGGTCCTATAGTAGTAACTAAACTCCATGGATTACCAGTAGTAGTAAAAGTTAAATGCTCTGTATACTGAGGAAAATTATTAGTACTTTCAGCATCAGCTACTACAGCATTAAAATTAGGTACAACATTTCCATTAACATCCTTTACTACAATATTATAAACTTCTATTGTACTATTAGCAGAGTAAGAAGGTAACAGCGGTGTAGTTAAAGCTACATTACCTACTATTCCAGTATATTGAAGACTTCCAAAAAACGAAAACGGACGTGGTACAGGACTAGCAACAAAAGGTACGATTGATGAAGGTATAGATTTAATATCAAACGTAACAGTACTACCATCCTTTAAAGTACCAGTTTGGTTTGTTAATATTTGACCGGGTGTTAAAGTTAAACTACCAAAATCAAACCATCCAATTGAATCAGAACCAACACCAGTACCTGGGTTTGCATAGACAAATGACATATATATTCTTCCTTTCTTTTTAATTTATTTGACAAATAGTACTAGAAAATAAATTTAATTTATTCTTTAGACTCATTTCTAAACTAATTACAGTATCTACTGTATTTTTAACAGACTTGTTAGCTGCAATTAAATCAGCAGGCGTAATATTAGGCATATTAATAATACTATTAAGTTTTTCACTTTCAGCATTAAGAATATGAGAGATACCTGCTTCCTCATTAGCTATTGATTCAATTATATTACCAACAGCATCACCTCTAGTTATAGTACCAGGCTTAATTATAGGCATACCCATATATAAGTCCCCCTTTCATATAAATAAAATTTAATAATAATATTTCTTTTATTCTCTATATACTATGAAAGATAATAATATATGAAAAGAACAAACATAACAAAATAGATAATATATAAAAACATATAACTATGATATACTTATTTATAGAGGTAAAAATGATATATGACTGTATAATTATAGGTTCAGGACCATCTGGTTTAATGGCCGCTATAGAAGCATCAAAAAATAATAAAATACTAATAATAGAAAAAAACTCATCCCCAGGAGTAAAACTTCTTTTAACAGGCAATAAAAGATGTAACCTAACTAACTTAAAAAGTAATAATGATTTTATCAATGAAATAACTCACAATAAAAAGTATCTTTATAGTACTATAAATAAATTTGGTCCTAAAGAAATATACGATTTCTTTATAAACAATAATGTTTTATTAAAAGAAGAAGAAGATAATAAAATATTCCCAGTAAGTAATAAATCAAGAGATATTTTAGATGCTCTACTTAATAACTTAAAAGGAGTTTCTATTAACTACAATGAAACTCTTAATAATATAATTAATGAAAACATAAAAAAAGTAATAACTAATAAAAACATATATAAAACAAAGAATATAATTATAGCACTAGGAGGTTCTTCATACCCTTTAACTGGAAGTAATGGTGATAACCTAAGAATAGCAAAATTATTAAAACAACCAACTACTGATATTTATCCTTGTGAAACAAGTATTATACTAAAAGATAACCTCTCTTTAGCAGGTACTTCTATAGAAAAAGTTAATATAAAGTATAAAAAATATAGTTCAGCAGGTAATCTAATGTTTACTCATAAAGGTATTAGTGGTAGTGCAATAATGAAACTAAGTGAATACATTTATTTAAACAATGAAAAAGAAATCATAGTTGATTTCTTACCCGACATTACACCCGAAGAATTACTTATTAATATAAAAGAATATGATAATAATAAAAGCATAGCTTCTTACTTAAATCAATATTTTACAAAAAAATTTATACTATACTTACTTCAAACAATAAATATAGATAGTCAAACCTTAATAAAAAGATTACCAAGTAAATACTTAGATAATATTATAAACACAATAAAACATAAAACCTTCATAGTAAAAAGTACTGAAGATATAAAGTATTCCTATATTACAGGAGGAGGAATAGATATGAAATATATAAATACCTCTACTATGGAATCATTAATAAACAAAGGAATATATTTTGTAGGAGAATCATTAGATTTACATGGTCCACTTGGAGGATATAATATCACCATTGCTTTATCAACCGGTTACACAGCAGGTTCTAATATAAATAAGAAACTATAAAATACTATGTGTTAATATACTACTATCAATTAACTTAATAATACTACTAGGTCTTATATCCATATTATTAAGATCCTCTTTATTAACCCAAAAAATCTTAGTAGAATCTTTATCTAAACAACTAAAATTATTTTTACTAGCAAGATCTTCATCACTAGAAATATTTATTTTATATATCATAAGAATTTCATGAAATTTACATTTTTTAGTATCAAAAAAGTTCTCACTAATATTAATAAGCTTACAATTACTTATATCTGCTTTATAACCAATTTCTTCTTTTACTTCTCTAATTACAGCATCTAAGGAAGTCTCTCCAAACTTAACCCTTCCACCTACTAAACTAAAATAGTTGTTATTATTACTTTGTTCTAATAATAATCTATTATTATTTGTAATAATAGCACAAGCTCTATAATTAAAAGTATAGTTATTATTCATATAACTAATATCCATAAAGTAACTCACCTCTGTATATAATTTTAACATATTAAATATTAATTACAAATACTTAAGTAAATTTTAATAAAATATAGTATAATTATATATAGTATTGAGGAGTAAATGAATAAAAAAAACATATATATAATTTTTTCTAGAACTAATAATAATATGGGAAGCTTTATTAGAAAAGTAACCAATAGCAAATATAATCATGTCTCTTTATCTCTAAATAAATCATTAGAAGAAATGTATTCTTTTGCAAGATATAATAAAGAAAACATACTATATGGAGGTTTTGTTATAGAATCTAATATAAGGTATCAAGATTCTCAAGTTCTAATATTTAAAATACCTATTACTATAAAAGAATATAACAATTTATCATTACAAATTGAAACAATGAAAACAAATAAAAATAAATATATTTATAATTATTTCTCAGCTTTTTCATATTTGTTTTCAAAGAAAATAACAATATATAATTCATATACATGTGTAGAATTCATAATAAATATAATAAAAACTTATATAAAAGAAATTAATATAAAACAATTCTACTCATTAAATGAACTAAGAAGCATATTAAAAAAATATACTATATTTGAAAACAATTTTAATGTATACAAAAAAATCTATAATAATAAAGAAGATAACTACACACAATCGCACATAATATTTTATTATTATTACAAAATCATAATAAACTTTATAGCTCTATTATATAGATTAATATTCATCTAAGAGTGTACAATATAAAACATATATAAATTTATCTCTGGTTTTGCAGCGATAACCCACAACCCATTATACAAAAAGGCATCAAGCACTTTTTGATCCGTTGTGTAATATTAATTTTTAATATATTGAGCAGTAAAACTCAGTATATAATCATACATAAACACATATAACATTTTATTATTATATAGATTAATATTCATCTAAGAGTGTACAATAAAAAATAAATATATAAAAAAGTTTAAATTCATATAAAAATGTTATATAATAATAAATAAGAAGGTGTATATGAAAAAGATAATATTACTATTTAGTTTTCTATTGATAATAACAGGTTGTAGTTCCAAAAAAGAATCCCTAGTAATGGTAACAGAAGCAGGCTTTGCTCCATATGAGTATTATGAAAATAATAAAATTGTAGGAGTAGACGTAGAAATAGCAAAAGAAATAGCTCAAAAATTAAAACGAAAACTTGTTATAAAGGATGTAGCATTTGATTCAATAATCAATGAATTAAATGCAGGAAAAGCATCATTTGCAGCAGCTGGACTTTCAGTAACGGAAGAAAGAAAAGAAAAAGTAGACTTTTCAGTAGAATATTCAACAAGTAAGCAAGTAATTGTAATAAGAAAAGATAGCTTAATAAAAAGCTCTGAAGATTTAGAAAATAAAAAAATAACTTGCCAACTTGGAACAGTAGCTGACTTATATCTAAGCGATCATTATAAAGAAGAAAATATTAGTAGACATAAGAAATTTCTTTCAGCAGCACAAGATATAAAAACTAAAAAGGCAGATGCATTAATAATGGATTATTTTCCAGCTAAAGAACTAATAAAAGAAAATAAAGAATTAAAAATGCTAGATAAAGAACTTTTTAGTGATACATACGCTATTGCAGTTAAAAAGGGAAATAAAGAACTGTTAAAAACAATTAATGAAGTATTAGATGAACTTCTAGCAGCCAATAAAATAGATGAATATGTTATTAAACATACAAAATAAGGAGAAATAGTGTTAGAAAATATATGGGAAAGTTTTTATCAAAGTGTTATATTTGATTCTAGATATATTTATATTCTAAAAGGATTAGGAAATACTATTATAATGGCTTTATGTGCTGTAATAATAGGTGCTTTCTTAGGACTTATAATCGCAATAATAAGAAACAACTATAAAGTAAATAACAAATTAAAAATCCTTAATTATATATCCTCATTATATGTTTCTATTATAAGAGGCACACCCGTAGTACTACAATTAATGATAATATACTATATTATATTTAAATCCTCTTCAGCTAATATATTAATATTTGGTATAATAGCCTTTGGACTTAATAGTGCCGCATACGTTTCAGAAATTATAAGAGCTGGGTTAGAATCCATAGATAAAGGACAAACTGAAGCAGGAAAAACCCTTGGTTTTAACTACTGGAAAATACTTATTTATATTCTATTACCTCAAGCATTTAAAAACATTCTTCCCGCACTAGGAAATGAATTTATTACATTACTTAAAGAAACCGCAGTAGCGGGTTATATTGGAATAATGGATCTTACTAAGGCATCTGATATTATAGCCTCAAGAACATATGATTATTTATTTCCTCTACTCTTAACAGCACTTATGTACTGGGCTATGACTATGGGTCTTACTAAACTATTAAAAATAGTAGAAAGGAAACTAGATAATAATGCTCAAATTAAATAATCTATATATGAAATACCATAAAAACTATGTATTAAAAGACATAGATTTAGAAGTTAATAAAAATGATGTACTTTTTATCATAGGACCTTCTGGAAGTGGTAAGTCTACATTACTAAAATGCATGAACCTACTAGTTAAACCTACTAAGTATCAAATAACATTTAATGATAAAAAGATTATTACAGAAAAAGATATTAAATATTTAAGAAAAAAGATGGGAATGGTATTTCAAAGCTTTAACTTATTTCCACACCTAAGTGTACTAGATAATATTATACTAGGTCCAACAAAAGAATTAAAACAAGATAAAGATAAATGTATAAAAGAAGCAAAGGAACTACTAACTAAAGTAGGACTGTTAAATAAAGCAAATGAGTATCCTGATAACTTAAGTGGAGGACAAAAACAGCGTATAGCAATAGCTCGTTGTTTAGCTATGAAACCAGATTTAATTCTATTTGATGAACCAACAAGTGCATTAGATCCTGAAATGACAGAAGAAGTTCTAGAGATAATAAAAGACCTTGCAAAAGAAAACGTAACAATGGTTATAGTTAGCCATGAAATAGAACTAGCTAAAGAAATAGCAACTAATATTATATTTGTAGATAAAGGTAAAATTGTAGAAAGAGGAACTCCAGATCAAATATTTAACCATCCTAAAGAAGACAGATTAAAGGAATTTATATCAAATATTAATTAAAATATAAATATGATGATTTTTCTTGATATTTATAAAAAATACTGATATGATTATATAGTAAAGGAGGTAAGTAATTATGGAGAACAATAAAGGACAGACAATTTTCTTGTCAGTAATTGGAGTTGCAACTTTATTAGTAGCTATTATTGGTGCTACTTTTGCGTATTTCACTGCAAGTGTTGCTGGTAACGATAAAGCTTCATCAATATTAGTTAATACAGCTACTATAGCAAGTATTAATTTTCAAGATGGACCGCTTATATCTTTAGCAAATGCACTTCCAGGAGATTCTGCTACTAAGAATTTCACTGTTGCATTAGCTGGAACTGATAGTACTACTGTAGATATGTCATATGAAGTATTGTTAACTACTACTAATAGTGGTATAACAGACTTAAAATATACATTAACTTCTACTGGTGGTACACCTGTTCCTGCTGGACAACAAGCTTTAGGAACAACTGTAACTAATAAAAAAATTGGTACAGGAACATTCTTAGCTGGAGCTACTGGAGCAGCAAGAAGTCATTCATGGAGTTTAGTAATTTTATTCCCTGAAACTGGCTCTAACCAAAATACACAACAAGGTAAGTCATTTACAGGAGCTGTTCAAGTTAAGTTCGCTGGTGGAAATGATATTTATTATAACAATTCTAATACAGGCGGAACTGGAACTAAACCAACAGTTTAATAAATACTTACAATTAAAAAAAGAAAAAAGAAGTGGACTAGTCCTCTTTTTTTTGTTATCATTATAATAGGAGTAATATTATGAATATAAAAATAAGAAAAGAATTTTTAAAAACATTTAAAATAGCTAAATTAGAATATTTCTATAAACTTATAACATCTATAGGAATAAGAGGAATATTACTACTTATTCCATTACTCTTTGGTTATGTAATAAATGATGTAACATGCAAAAATTATGAAAAAGCAGTTATACTTTGTTTAATATTGATAATAGTAGCAGCTATCTATAAAATAATAGAAGTACTAAATAAAAAATCATATTTTATGCTATATAATAAAATATATACATACTATAATAATTTAGCATTAGACAAAACCAAAGATAATTCATTATTTAGTTTATCAAGATTTGATATAGGAGAATATAACAATATATTAACAACTGATACTGACCTAATTTCACTTTACTTTAGTGCTCTAGTAATAAGAATAGTACTAATAATTGAATTTCTAATAGTATTTGTTTACTTCTATTACATAAACATCTATATATTTTTTATGGCACTCATATTAACTATTACATTGTATATTATATCCTTAAGAGACAACAATAAAATTCAAAAATTAAATGAAAAAAGTAAAAATGAATATGATAAAATGAATTCATCAGTTATAGAGTATTTCTCAGGTATAAAAGAAATTAAAAGCTTTAACATCTTTGAAAAAATAGTAAGTAATGTAAAAAGTGATACATTATCATACTTAAATGCATCAGAAAAATATAATGTAACATTTTTTCGTAATAATTCAATTATTCTTTACTTCTTTGAATTTGTAAGAATGCTAAGTATTATATTTGGAATATACTTAATAAGTATAGGTAAGATGGAACTAGGCGCTCTTATAGTAATATTTAACTATTATCAAAAAATAATAGAAAACTTCTTAGCAATCCTAACAGTTAATGTAGAAACTAGAGGCGTAAAAGTTTCATTAGCAAGATTTAATAAACTAATAGAATATACACATAAAAAAGAAAATAAAACTGCAGGACCACTCCATATAGATGGAAACATAGTATTTAAAAAAATACTTTATGGATATAAGGCTAATCCAACTCTTAAAAATATCTCATTTGATATAAAACCCAACACTATAACAGTTCTAACAGGCAGAAATGAAGTTGCACAAAATGCAGTGTTTGATCTATTACTAAAACTTAATAGACAACATACAGGAGATATTTTAATAGACAATATAGATATAAATGATATAGATGATGACGATTATTTCTCATTTATTTCAATGTCAAGAAAACCATCATACTTCTTTAATATGTCAATTATAAACAACCTAAAAATGATAGATCAGGATGAAAATCATATTATAGAAATGTGTAAGAAAATAGGTCTTCATGATGAAATAATGGCGTTACCTTCTAAATATGAAACAATAATGAAACCTAACATTCAAGTAAATGAAAGTTTTAAAGAACTTCTTTCTATAGCACGTATGTTCCTTAAAAATAGTAAAATCTTACTATTTGATGATACAATAAACAATCTTAGTGATCCAGAACAAATAAAAATACTAAAACTATTGAATAATTATAAGAAAAGTCATACAATTATAGTAATAGGACATGAAAAATATATACTAAAAAATGCTGATAAAATTATTGAATTTAATTAGGAGGAACTATTGAAAAAATGTATTATTATATATAACCCATTAAGTGGTCATTTAAAAAAGCAAGAAGTATTAGATAACCTATATAATACACTAGAGAAAAATGGATATGAAACTAAACTTATAAAAACCGAAAGAAAAAAACATGCTTGTGAAATAGTTGAGAACCTAGACCACTATGATCTAGTAATATGTGCTGGAGGTGATGGTACATTAAATGAAACAATAACAGGAAACGATAAAAGAACAAATAAACTACTTCTAGCACACCTTCCATTTGGAACTTGTAATGATGTAGGAACTATGTATGGCTTTACTAAAAACTATCTAAAAGATGTAGATGCCCTACTTAATGGAGTAGAAAAAACCATAGACGTATGTAAAATAAATGATCATCCATTTATATATGTAGCTTGCTTTGGTGACTTTATAGATGTATCATACGAAACCCCAAGAGAAATGAAAGCTACATATGGTCGTTTAGCATACATATTTTATGGAATTGGTAAAATAACAAGAAACCTAAGTACATATAAACTAAAATATAAAATAGATGATAAAGAAGTGAGTGGTGAATACTCTTTTATATTTGTAACAAATAGTTCCCGTGTAGCAGGAGTAAACGACATATATAAAGATGTAAAACTAGATGATAAGAAATTCGAAGTAGTATTTTGTAAAGCAAAAACTAAAGTAGAACTTTTATCTATTGGTACTCAAATGATAGCTACAGAAATAAAAAATATAAAAGCATTTGAGTACTATAAAACAGATAATCTTATAATAGAATTTGAAGAAGTACCTCCTAAAAGCTGGGGAATAGATGGAGAAGAATATCCTAATAATAATAAAATATTTACATTTTCTCTAAATCATAATATGAAAATGTTAATGCCACAAAAAAGAATAAAAAAATTATTTGAAAACAATTGATAATATTATAAAAATATATTATAATTAACTAAAGAGTAGGTGAGGACAAATGAAAAAAAGAAAGACAATATTCATATTTTGTACATTAGCGGTAATATTAACAGCTTCAGTATTAGGCACAGTTTATATGACGAAACCTAAAAAAGAAGATAAAGAAGTATTATTTCAAGCTAATAAAATAGCTCTATTTTCTATAGATATTGCGAAGAAAAAAGTAGCTATAGATAAAACACCAACTACAGGAAACTGGACACTAGCCTCTGATTGTAAAGGGATGACTATTAGTTGGGATAACGCCAAATATAAGCTGAATATAACAGATATTACAATGGAAACTGTTACATCACCAGCAACCTGTAAATTAACATTTACTGAAAAAAAATAAATACTAGTGTAAAACTAGTTTTTTTGTTATATAATATAATTGGTGAAATTATGAAAAGAATAGACGAATTAGTAGAACTTCTAAATAAATATAATTATGAATATTATTCTAATGATGCCCCAACAGTTAGTGATAATGAATATGATAGTTTACTTTATGAACTAATAGAACTAGAAAAACAAAACCCCTCTCTTATTAGAGAAGATAGTCCAACACAAAAAGTAGGATCTAAAGTATTAAGTAACTTTGAAAAAGTTAAACACGAAATACCTATGTTTAGTCTAGGAAACGTATTTAATGATTCAGAACTAAAGGACTTTCATAATAGAATAAAAAAAGTAATAAAGAAACCACAGTATGTATGCGAACTTAAAATAGATGGTCTTTCTGTTTCTTTAGAATATAAAGAAGGAATTCTTTTCCGTGCCTCTACGCGAGGAGATGGTATAAGCGGTGAAAATATAACGCATAATGTAAAAACCATCAAAAGTATACCTATTAAGTTAAATAAGTGTGTAAATATCACCGTTAGAGGCGAGATATTCATGCCTAAGTCATCACTAGAAAAACTAAACAAAGAAAGAGAAAAAGAAAACTTACCTCTATTTCAAAATTGTCGTAATGCAGCAGCTGGTTCAATAAGACAATTAGATTCTAAAGTATGTTCTAAAAGAAACCTAGATGCTTTCTTATACCATTTACCAACTAATGATTTAAAAACACATTATGAATCGCTAGAATACTTTAAAACCTTAGGCTTAAAAGTAAACCCAAACATAGAAATATGTGATGATATAAAAAGTGTTATAAATTATATTAAAAAATGGACAAAGAAAAGAGATACACTTTCTTATGATATAGATGGTATTGTAATAAAGGTAAATAGTATACAAGATCAAGAGAAACTTGGATATACTGCAAAAACTCCTAAATGGGCTATTGCATATAAATTTCCAGCTCTAGAAGCAGAGACGAAGCTAACAGATATTATATTTACAGTAGGTAGAAGTGGCTCTATTACACCAAATGCTGTACTTAATCCAGTTAAAATCGCAGGCTCTACAATCTCAAGAGCAACCCTTCATAATGAAAACTTTGTTAAAGAAAAAAATCTTCTAATAGGTGATTATATATACCTAAGAAAAGCAGGAGATGTTATACCTGAAGTACTAAGACCAAACATACAAAGAAGAACAGGCAAAGAACTGCCATTCAAAATGATTACATCCTGTCCAATATGTAATGAACCACTAATAAAAAAGAATAATTCAGTAGACTACTTCTGTACAAATGATTTATGTCCTAAAAGAAACATAGAAGCTTTAATACACTTTACATCAAGAGATGCAATGAATATAGAAGGACTAGGAGAAAAAATACTAGAGGATTTTTATAATGAAAAAATAATTACCACTTTTTCAAATATATATATACTATATAATAAGAAAGACAAACTTATGTTACTAGAAGGATTCGGACAAAAAAGTATAACTAAATTATTAAAAAATATTGAAAAAAGTAAAGCATCATCTCTAGAAAGACTTATATACGCACTAGGAATAGAGGGAATAGGCGTTAAAAACGCAAAAACACTATGCAAAAAGTTTCACACAATAGATGATTTTATAAACGCCACATATGAAGACTATGAAGAAATAAAAACTATAGGTAAAGTTTTAGCAAGCAGTTTAGTTTCTTATTTCTTAGATGAAAATAATATAAAAATAATTAATGAACTAAAAAGTCTAGGTGTTAATATGATATCTAATATAAAACTAAGCAATAAAGAAACCCCTGTATCAAATAAAACAGTAGTAATCACAGGTACTTTTGATATATCAAGAACTAATATAAAAAATAAACTAGAAGCCCTAGGAGCAAATATTAGTGAGTCTGTCTCATCATCAACAGATATAGTACTAGTAGGTGATAATCCAGGTTCTAAATATGAAAAAGCACTAAAACTAAACATAGAAATATGCAGTAAAGATAAACTAAATGATCTACTAAATCTTTAGTATAATATTTAATGCACCAATATTTAAGTATAGAAAAATAACATAAAATATAGTATAATTATAACCAAGGAGATATTACATGAAAAAAAAGTTTATGAAAAATAAAATCTTATATATTCTAATTACGATAGTTCTTATTTGTTTTATACTAATAGGAGCTAGTCTAGTAAAATACTTTTACTTCGGAAGTGGTGAAAGTAAGTATGGAACAAGACTAAATGATATAGAGAAGCACAAACTACCTAAAGATATTGAAACTAAAATAAGTGCTTTATATAAAGATGATAAGTCTGTTAATAGTGTTAAGTACGTTTTAAAAGGTAAAATCATATATATTACTATAGACTATAAAGAAGCTTTAAAACTTGCAGTAGCACAAACTACTGCCTTAAAAACTTTAGAAGCGTTTAGTAAAGAAGACCTAACATTTTATGATTTGCAATTTACTTTAACTGCAAATACTTTAACTGAAAAAAGCGATATTTTTCCAACTATGGGCTATAAAAATGCAAAAAGTGAAAACGTATCTTGGATAAGGGGATAAAATGAAAAAAAGTAAGAAAAACCTGATAATAATTATTTCTTCGTTAATACTGTTAACAGTATTAACTCTAGTAGGTATTATGGTATACAACTCATCACTTCATAATTACTCTTTTAGCGAAAAAAAATGGATGAGTGATAACTCTAAAAACATAATAGATATACATGTAGATCCTATGCTACCAGTTTTCTCATATAAAGGAAATGGTGTATACATGGACTTCCTTAAAGATGCTGAAAAAGATACTAAACTATCTTTTAATATTGTATACGATGCAGCATCTGATTATAGTTTAAGTATAAAGAATAAGATTACTAAAGATGACTTAGTATTTTATGAAGATCATTTTATAGTAGTATCTAATAGTAAAATAAAAATTAATAATCTATCAGAACTTAAAAACTATAAAATAGGAGTACTATCTAAAGATGCATCAGATATTTCATATTACTTAACTGATTATCCATCAGTTTCACTTACTAATTATGAAACAATAGATGACCTAAACTCAGCATTTGATTCATCTGCAATAAACGCAGCAATAGTACCTATGTACGAATATATGAATAAAATAATTACATCATCACTTAATATATCATATCATTTAGGCTCACTTAAAAACTATTATACTCTAAAAGTTAATCCTAATAATAAAGAACTAAGTTCTATATTCTCTAAATTCTTATCAAAATGGAAAAATAAAGCTAATGAAAAAATTAATGAACACTTTTTAGATTTATATTATGAAATAAAAGATTACACAGAGTTAGAAAAAGAATCAATTATAAATGATGACTTAATAGTAGGATATATTGATAATATGCCTTTTGAAGGTAAAGTAAATGGTACATTTACCGGAGTAACAGGACTTTACCTTAATAAGTTTTCATCCCTTACAAGTGCAACATATAAATATATTAGATACAAAGATATAAATAAACTAGTAGGTGCTTTAGATGGAGAAAAAGTAGATATAGCACATAACTACTATGGAGCAACAAGTGGTAAATATGCCAATAGTATTACTCTAGGTAATAGTGAATATGTAGTATTAGCATCAAAAGATTCAAACCTTATAGTAGATACATTACATAGTTTAAAAGGTAAAGAAATAGTTACTCTAGGAGGAAGAAATCTTAGAAACAAACTAGCAGAAAAGAATATATTTACAATCATAGAATACCCAGATATTAAAAAACTACTAAAAAAAGTGGATAAACATTCAATAATAATATTAGAAAAAGAAGTTTATGACTACTATAAAACAAATAAACTTAAAAAATATAATATTAGATTCACTGATACAATAGTACTTAATAATACATTCCTACTAAGTCAAAAGAATAAACCACTAAGTGATTTATATAACTTTTATTTAACTACGCTTAATCCAAGTGAAATAAATACCTTAGCACTTAACCAATCATTAAAAGACTTACATACTAATGTAATAACATCTTTCTTAGTAGACAATATATTATATATTATTGCTTTTGGACTTCTAGTACTTTTTGTACTTCATAAATTTAATAAAAGAATTAAAATAACTAAAAAAATTAAAAAAGAAGATAAAATGATGTACCTAGATGTTATGACTAACCTAAAAAATAGAAACTACCTAAATGATAATATAGAATACTGGGAAAAGAATATAGTATTCCCACAAACTATAATAATGGTAGACTTAAATAATATAAAAGCACTTAATGATAAATATGGACATGAAGAAGGAGATGCTCAAATAGTAGCAGCATCCAACGTATTAATTAGAAACCAAAGAGATAACTCAGAGATAATAAGGACAGATGGAAATGAATTTCTTATATATATGATAGGTTATGAAGAAAAAGTAATACTATCATACATACATAAAATAAATAAAGAAATAAAATCATCTCTACCTTATAAAGACTATGGAGTAGCAGTAGGCTATTCTATGATAAGAAGTGAAGTAGAAACTATAGATGATGCTATTAATGAAGCATCCTTAATGATGCGTAATAATAAAGAGGCATCACGTGAAGCATAGACTTCAAAAATATATAAAACATATAATAGAATTGTCTAGAAAAAAAGAACTTACAATATTACCTGGTAATCTAGCATTCTATTTTCTTGTCTCAATTATACCAGTAGCATCTATTACCTTCTATATATGTACATTCTTTAATGCATCCCTAGAAGTAATAACATCCTTTATTAAAAATACCTTCTCAACAGATGTAGTAAGTATGCTTAATCCTATATTTATTAAACATGGATTCTCAATAGAAACCTTAATCTTTGTAGTAATGGCCTTCTTTATAGCAACTAATGGTGCAGATGCTATAATAATAGCATCTAATAGCGTATTTAATATAGAAAATAAAGGAATAATTAGAAGAAGAATAAAAGCAATAATCCTAACAATACTTATAATACTACTATTCTCCTTTATGCTCTTTGTTCCTCTCTTTGGAGGACAAATACTTAATATGATACATTCTAGTGGTATAAAGAATATTATGATATACTCATTTAAAATACTATACCCAGTACTTAAAATACCAATAAGTATTATAATTATGTTCTTTCTTATAAAAGCAATATATACTATAGCACCTGATGAAAAAGTATCCTCATCAAGTGTTAATAAAGGAGCAATATTTACTACAACCTTGTGGCTTCTAGTAACATATGGATACTCACTATATATAAATACAATAGCAGGTAAGAACTTCTCAATATACTATGGATCACTTGCTAACCTAATAATAGTACTAATGTGGTTCTATTTTCTAGCATATGTCTTTGTACTAGGATTAATAATGAACTATAGAAATGTTAATAAAGATATAGAACTAACTAATACATTTAAATTACAAGAATTAAATAATAAAGTTTCACAAATAAAACTTGATACAGTAGATATAAAGAATAAAAAAACTAGTAAATAAGAATACTTCTGTTTTACATTTATTACTCATAATAAATTGGTAAAGCATTCTTTAAAGTGGTATAATAGTACAGAAAGGATATCCTAAATGAAACATAAAACTATAATAAACAATATAAAAAAATACACATCTACTAATATTTTATTTATTAGTTATTGTTTATGTGCAGTAGTTTTAGATATAATATTAAGAGGTATAACAGGAAGCTCTATATTTTCTATAAGACCTATTCTAACTGATGCAGCCTTTGTAATAATGATAGGCTCTTTTGGTTACTTGTTAAAACCTAAAAACCAAATAAAATACTTCTTTACTTTAACCTTTATGTTTATGCTCCTTTGTACTATAAATGCTGTATACTATGAATTCTATGAGTCCTATGCTTCATTTAACTTAATATCTACATTACCAATGATAGAAGCAGTAGATGACTCAGTATACCAAAAGATACACTTCTCACAATTTATATATCTTTTCTTTCCTTTTATATTACTTATAATACACAAAGTACTAAAAAAACAAAATTACTATGTAAAAAATAGTGAAGAAAAAAGAAAGAAAATGTTTAAATATACTTTTTTTACAGGCTTATTATTTACTATATTACTCTTTGCTTCCCTAAAACCATCTGACTACTCACGTTTACTTAAACAATGGAATAGAGAATACCTAGTGCATAAAATGGGTATATATATATACCAAGCTAATGATATAATTCAAAGTGTACAACCTAAAATAAATACTATGTTTGGCTTTGATAAAGACTATAAGACTTTTAGAGACTTCTATGATAAAAAAGCCAAAGAAAAGATAACTACTAATAAATATACTAATGTATTTAAGGGTAAAAACGTTATATTTATACATGGAGAAAGTATTCAAACATTCCTAATAGATTTAAAAATAGGTGATAAAGAAGTAACGCCCAACCTAAATAAACTTGCTAAAAAGAGTATGTATTTTTCTAAATTCTATCCTCAAATAAGTGTAGGAACATCATCAGATACAGAGTTTACTCTATCAACAGGACTAATGCCATCCTCTAGTGGAACAGTCTTTGTATCATATTCTAATGTAGAATATGATACAATGCAGAAATACCTAAAAGATAATGGATACTTTATATATAGTATGCATGGTAATAAGGCAGACTACTGGAATAGAAAAGTAATGCATAAAAGTTTAGGATACGATAAGTTTTATGCAAAAGACTTCTATAATGTAACACCAGAAAATACTATAGGATTAGGTATAAGTGATAAAGCTTTCTTTGAACAAAGTATACCTGAAATGAAAAAGATAAAAGAAGAACATTCACCATTTATGTCAACCATAATAACATTATCTAACCACTCATCATTCAATCATACTGATAAATATGGTATGTTTGATGTATCAATGAAATATAATGATCCTATTACTAATGAAGAAAAAACAGCCCCATACCTAGAGGGCACATATATGGGAGATTATCTAAAAAGTGTTAGATATGCAGATGAAGCTCTAGGAGAGTTCATTGAAGCCCTAGATAAAGAAGGTATTTTAGATAATACAGTATTCATATTCTATGGAGACCATGAAGCAAGATTATCACAAAAACAGTTCGAACTACTATATAACTATGATCCTATAAAAGATGATTTAAAAGATAAAACAGACCCAAGCTATATATCATTTGATAACTATGGATATGATATGACAAAGAATACACCATTAATTATATACTCAAAAGATAATAATATTGCATTTGAAAACAAAGATATAATGGGTATGTATGATATACTTCCAACACTCGCTAATATGTTTGGATTTAAAGAAAAATACTCTCTAGGCCACGATATATATAGTAACCATGAAAAAATAGCTATATTTCCAAATGGGGACTTCATAACAAACAAAGTATACTATGGTAACCTAAAAAATGAATATGTACTATTAGATGATAAACCTATAGATACAAACTATATAAAAAGATTAAAAGAATATACTAATGAGAGATTAAACGTATCAAATGCTATTATCTATCATGATTTAATTAAATATTCAAAAGGAAAAGAGGAAAAGTAAATGAAAAAAAATAAAACTGATAAACCTAAACTAAAGAAAGCACCAATAATAATTATTATAGAATTAATAGTGTTATTTCTATTTGTAGGAGTAGTAGGATATCAAATTAAAAAAGACTTCTTCACAAAAGAAAAAGAGGCAATTAATAAAGTAGAAGAAAAAGATAATATAAAAGAATATGGATATACACTAGATGATAGAGACACTGCCTTATTTAAAAAAGAATACAATTCATTAAAAGAACTACTAAATAAAAAAGAAATAGACTATAAAATCTATGCTGAAACATTAACAAAGATGTTCGTAATAGACTTCTATACATTAAATAATAAATTTACTAGTACTGATATAGGATCCCTAGAGTTTGTACACCCAGATCAACTAGAAAACTTTAAATTAAATGCTGGAAAAACAATGTATAAAGGAATAAAGAGTAACCTATATGATGATAGAGTGCAAGAACTACCTACTGTAATAAGCACAACACTCATATCAAATGAACCAACAAGTTATATATATAATAAGAAAACATATGAAGCATACAAAATAAAAATATCATGGGAATATGATAAAGACCTAGGATATGAAAAAGAAGGCACATTTATCTGTATTAAAGATAATAAGAAGATATACATAGTTAGTAAATAAAAACTAAAGCAAAGCTTTAGTTTTTTATTTACTTATTTATTTATGGTTTCTTAATAGAAGAACCTTCATTATCAGGCTTACTACTAGGTTTCTCTCCTGTACTAGGCTTTTCCCCTGTACTAGGCTTTTCTCCAGTACTAGGCTTCTCTCCAGTACTAGGCTTCTCTCCAGTACTAGGCTTATCTTCTACTTTAGGAAAACCACTAGTCTTCTTAGCATACACAGTTATTTGTCTTACCCTAGATGCAAGAACTCCAGCTCCTTGAGATTGATCAACTATAGTATATTTAGAATAATCAGCAGCATTAATAGCTTGTTTACTATCAACATCTAGAGCTATAAAAGTAATCCTATTTCTACCACACCAAGAAGATGCATTAGATAAAGAATAAGAGTTAAAATTAGGTATCATTTCTATCTTAGCAGAACCAAAAGTATTAGCTCCTATAACTTCCTTTTCATATGGCTTATTTAAATCAAAACTAAATGTTTTAACCATAGTATAAGGAATCTTTCCTAAATTAACATTCATAGCATTAACAATTTCCTTAAGTCCCGCTGTACTGTGAAAGAATGCAAACCTAGGAGTAGAAGAACCAGGTTCTTTAACATAAGCATTCTGACCTCTTAAAAAAGTTCCTTGAATATTTAAAGTATTAATCTTATCATTAAATATTAACTTCTTAGCTACCTTATAAAACGATAACATCTGTTCCTTTGTAATATTAGTATCAATATTCTTACTAACAGTATCAAATATATTCATAAAACTAGTTACACTTCTAATAGTTTTCCCTTTATTAAGCATTGCTTCTACTAACTGCTGTTGATTTTGTCCTCTTTGATAATCTCCTAAAAGAAATGCATACCTATTACGAGCAAATGCTAAAGCTTGCTCACCATTTAAAGTCTGATAACCCTTCTTTAAACATATCTCATACTCACCCTTATTTCTATTACTATCTTGTTCACAAAAATCTATTGGAATAGTAGTTTCTATACCACCTAAAGCATTAACTAAACCAACAACGCCTTTAAAATTAACTTTAACATAATAATCAATAGTAATACCAGTTAAATTCTGCATAGTTCTAATAACACAAGAAGTCCCTCCATAAGCAGAAGTATTAACCTTCTTAACGGCATTTCCACTACAAGCAATAGGAACATAAGTATCCCTCGGAATAGAGAACATAGTAGCTTCAAATGTATCAGGATTAAATGTAATCATCATAATAGTATCACCATTAAATGCTTCATTCTTATTAAGACCATCTTTTTCAGAGTCAACACCAAGTACTAAAACAGTAAAAGGATCAGTTAACTTCTTTTCACTATTACTAGTAGTATCATCCTTAATATCCTTCTTATTATAAGTCTTAGATAAACTAGTTACTTCTATAGCCTTCTTCTCAAGATCAGGAAACTCCAAAGTAACATTCTCACTCTCATCCCTAGAAGATACTCTAGAATAAACATCTATATAATTACTACCAATAAATATTAAATCAACTTCTCCCTTATATAAAGCATTAAGTAAATCAGTACTAGAAGCATACTGCATAATAGTATTATTCTCATCCATCTTATACTTCTTAATAACCTCATTAGGTAATTTATAACCCTCTATATTACTTTCATCTTCAAGTAACCCAATCTTAGTCTTCTTTACATTTCCTATTTCTTTATACTTATTATCAAATGTTAATAATACAGTCTTATAAGTAACAGTATCCTTACTTAGATTATCTAACTTATTAGATATATTATAAAAGTAATAAGTTCCAGTGCAGTCAATAACACAAAGAATAATAGAAAGCACACCAAGAACTATAAAAGACTTAACATGCTCCTTCTTAGTATTATAGAATAACCAACCAATTATAACGCCCGCAAAATATATAAGTAATAATGCACACATTACCCTATAAAACCCTAATAACCCATTAAATAAGTATAACCCATAACAAATACTACAAGTACTTACTACTAAACTAAACGTTAAAATAATAGATGCTATAAACATAATCTTCTTTTTATTCTTTTTCATACAAACTCCACATTTCTTTAATTATTATACTCTAAAAACCTAAAATTAACAATTAATTTCTATTCATATTTACATGATAATATTAATAAATAATAAAAAAAACAAATATTATTTTGTTTTTTTCTTCTTACTTACTTTTAATATATCTTCCTTAGGCTCATCTATTATTTCCTTCTTCATATCCTTTATCTTCTTCTTATTATTACATATCTTTTTAATAAGAATTATTAATAATATAATAAATAACCCACCAGTTTCACCAAGTAACAAATAAGTCATCTTCCTATTTCTAATACTTTCCTCTTTATATATCTTAGCCTCATCATCATAATACTTAGTAAAAGACTTATTAATAGTATCATAAACATAATAGTCCTTCTTCCCAGTCTCAGCATTCATAGCATAAACAACCTTATATAAAGACTTACTATTTAACTCATAGCACTCCGCGTCTATATTATTAATCTTAAAACTAGACTTCTTATAATTACTAAACATATCACTATTTTCTAAATCACTCATAATAAGCACTAAACTACTAGAAGTTATCTCATTATATAATGTATAACTTCCACTTTTACTATTATAAGAATACAAACTTATTTTACCACTCTTATCCTTAAGACCAACTAAAGTATAAGGAGTAATTTTAGATGTAGCACAAGGCACTATAGTACCATTAATATCTACTGTTCCCTTTTCATAAGTAGTAGGGAAGATAAGACTACTTTCTCTTTTAACTACAAAATACTCTTCATTACCAATTTTTACCTTAATAGGACTTGCATCCTCTATACTACATACTATAGTATAAACTTTTTCACTCCCATTTTCTGCAATTACTTTAACCTTAAAAGTATTATCTCCTTCACTTACTTTAAATGTTCCAGCCCCAGATACAGATGCTCCATTATGATTCTTAACAGCATTAATAACAACTTCTTCAGTACTTGATGGAAGCTTAACTTTATATTCTGTCTTATCTTTATTAAAAACTGGATCTAAGTCACCACCACCTACAGATAAACTCTTTAAACTATTATCTTTAGAATAAGAAGCCTCCAACTGAGACTGACTAATAATATTAATTGTCTTAGGAGATACATTTAAACTAAATCTACTTTCATTCATAGCATAAGCATCATATGACTTAACACTAATTACCGCCTTACCTGATGCAATAGCCTTAAAACTATAATTATATGTAGTACTTCTTTGATTTCCATTACCATAACTAACTACAGGAGAAGTTCCACTAACTAACTTAAGAAGACCTGTATTATAACTTAAAGAAAATTCCCAACTACCAAGAGCCTCAGCAGATGATAATGTAACAGATGCATTAAAAGTCTTACCTATTACAACCTGATTATAAGGACTAGTAACATTAAAAGTAGCACTAGCTGCATCTAATTCTTTAGTACCAACTATAAAACATAAACAACCAATAAACAAAACCAATAACTTTTTAAATCTCTTTTCCATACTTCCTCCTATAACTTTAATAGACCTAATATATTCTTTTGAACCCTAAGTAAATCAAGTATATCAACCTTCTGATCACCATTAGTATCAGCAGCTAAAGCTTGCTCATTAGTTAGTGTATTACTCTTAATAATATGCTTTTGAACCTTAAGTAAATCTAATATAGTAACTTTTCCATCACAACTAGTATCACCATTAACTACAATAGTATATTCCATACTCTCATTAGAAGTAGTAGTAACAGTTAACCTATTTCCTGTTGCAAACTCATTACCAGGACTTAATACATTCCCATTAGAATCACTAAACCTAATAGTAGCATTAGGATCAACTTTATTTATATTACTAATAATATCACCAGCAATACTACTAGAAGATATATTAGTTATATAATTATTAGTTACTTTAACAGATAACTTACTAAATATATCTTCTAAAGTCTTTGTCCCATCAACTAAAACAATATTTACTTTATATTCTTTAACTTCACCAGTTTCAGAAGTTACTTTAAGTATAACACTTAATGTATTACCATTAATTTCATAAGTATTATTACCACTTAACTTACTTTTATTATTCTCTAAAATACCCTCTATAGTAACCTTCTTATTATCATTAGTTAAATAATGAGTATACTCAGTTACATCCCTATCAAAAGTATTAATCCTAATACCATTAATTTTAATATCACTTAAATAATTATTAGAGTCTCCTATAACAGGAAGAGATACATACTTAGGCATATTACTATATACTGGAATAACAAAAGTATATCCATAATTAAGTAAGTTCTTATCATTATAACTATAATACATCTTTCTACTCTCACTAACAGCAGATTGTACATTAGTTTGAAACTGATGAGTATAGTAATATTGAACAGCAGTATTAAACTTTTGAAAATATAAAGTATCTTGACCAGCATTTATATATCCATTTGCAATCCAAGAAGCACCACCATCAATTGCCTTCTTAGGAGTATTCCAAGGCCTATAATCATTATTACTAAACCCACAAGCAGCTCCACAAGCATAAGCAAGACCTCTATCACCAGGCTCATTAGTATATGCATCAGCATGAGACCCTATATTAAAGAAATTATAAAACCCTTTTAATGAGTAACCCCTATAAGTTCTATTATAATTACCACTAACCATTCCATAATTAGGATTCCCAGCACCCTCCTGTAAAGCCCTAGCAGCTAAATGAACAGGACTTACATTACTAGAAGCGGCAGCACCCATAAAATAACCAATAAACTCATTAGAATTTAAATAAAGATTTTGAAACATAGTTCCAAGTAAAGCAGGACTATGAACTTCTTTATTATAAGAAAGCTGCTCAAACATAAATATAAAATACTTATTTAAAAAATTTCTAGGATCCATATAAAAAGCATTAACTCCATCAGTAGCAGTATACCACCCTCCAACTTCTCTTTCTATAGGATTAGTAATATAATTAATCTCCTTAGATTGTAAATAATTCTTACCACTTTCCCCATTAATAACATCCTCCCAAACTAAATTATTATTCTTAGCTTGAAAATTCCATAGAGGAAAATCCTTATGAAGTTTAAGTAAATAAGGAATATAAGAATCAGGAAACCCTTTTGCCTTTAAAGAAGCAATATAAGCATTTTCCTCACTAGTATAAACATCCTTCTTAAGCACCATATTATCATATAATTCTATATAAGAACCACATATATATCCTTTAGAATTACCTTTAAATGAAACATTATACCACTTATTATTACAACCAGCTCCCTCAGGTAAAACATTAATTATATTAAAACTAGTTCCACTAATAGCATAATCTACTGGAGTAGAATACTCACTAGCACTTGATCTTATAGGCATACTTTGAGAAGTAATAAGTCTAGCATCAAATGGAGCAGTACTATAAGTAGTATTAGAATATGATACACTCCCTAATACTTTAATAAAAGAACTACATATATAAGCCCCATTATTTTGATAACGTATCTTATACCATCCTTCATTACATCCACTTCCAACATACTTAGTAGTATCATATAAAAATACTTGAGTACCATTACTATATTCAGTTAATACATTACTATTAACATTATAATTATCTCTTACCCTAACAGAATTACCTACAATAGAACCATAAGTATCGGCATTAACATTTATATATACAAAAAACATAAAAAATGTGATAACAAACATAATTATATTACTTTTTTTCATACATAGCCTCCTTTAAGTTCTATAAAAATTATAACATAAAACACTAAAAACTAGTAAATATAACATAACCATATACACATGTACTTTACATATAATAAGACATTTACATTCATACATACGTATAAAATTAAAAGTTCTTGTAATAATATGAGTAATTGTATATAATGTTTATGGGGATGAAGTATGAAATTTATAGTAAATGGACACAATATTTTCTTAATAGTATCAATATGCACTATGGCATCTTTTATATTTGTACAAATAATGAAAAAAGTAGCCACATATATAGGAGCACTAGACTATCCAGATAAAAGAAAGATTCATTTAAAACCAATTCCAACTCTAGGAGGAGTAGGAATCTTTGTTGCATTCTTACTAGGATATATACTTTTTGGAGAAGAAAGTACTCTTATGCTTTCTATATTAATAGCATCATTTCTTATTCTAATATTAGGAATATTTGATGATATAAAACCAATAGATGCTAAATATAAGTTTATAATTCATATTATTATAGCTTCTATTGTAGTATTTTATGGAAAATTAGAAATTACTAGAATAATCTTCTTTGATATAAACTTTGCACTAGGATCATTATCATCAATTATTTCCGTAGTAGCAATAGTTGCTATTATAAATGCAATAAACTTAATAGATGGACTAGATGGACTATGTGCAGGAATCTCCTCTATATACTTTTTTACAATAGCGGTTATTGCATTACTATTAAATAAACTAGGTGGGTTAGATATAATACTATCTCTTATAATGCTAGGATGTTGCTTAGGATACCTAATACATAACTTTCCACCAGCTAAAATATTTATGGGAGACACAGGTTCTACATTCCTAGGACTTATGATAGCAGTTATTATGATGCTAGGATTTAAAACATACACACTTACTTCCTTAGTAATACCACTTTTAGTTCTAGCAATACCTATATTAGATACAATATTTGCTATTATTAGAAGACGTATACACGGTAAACCAGTAGGACAAGCAGATAAAGAACACTTTCATCATCAACTTTTAAAACTAAACAAATCACCTAGAAAAACAGTACTATCTATGTATGCTATTACAGCTATATTCTCCATAACAACAATTCTTTATGCAGTTGGATATAAAAAAGAGATGTTTATCACATATATAGTATTACTATTAATGATAATATTTCTAATATTTAAAACAAACATACTATTTGACTGGGGAAAAAAGAAATGAATGTTGCCATTTTAGGAGCAGGTGCATATGGTCTTGCTTTAGCATCCATTCTTATTAATAATAAACACCATGTTCAAATATGGACAAATAGTAAAGAAGAAAAAGAACTACTAACTAAAACAAGAAAAAGTCCTAAATTAAAAAATTATAAGATTCCAAAAGAACTTATAATTTTAGATGATTTAAAACAAGTAGTTAAGAATAAAGATCTCGTTATTATAGCAGTTCCAACTTTTGCATTCGAAACCATAATAATAGATTTAAAGAAATATATATTAAAAAAACAAATAATATTAATAACCTCAAAAGGAATACAACAAGAAACATGCTTATTTTTAAGCGATGTTCTTTTAAAACATCTAAATAATAAATATGCAGTAATTTCAGGTCCAACATTTGCTTTAGATATAATTAAACAAACACCCATAGGCTTCTCATTAGCAACAAAATATAAAGCAGCAGAAGAAATAGTTGTAAAAGCATTTTCAAATAAAACCACTAAATTTAGAAGAACAAGAGACATAATAGGAGTTGAAATATGCTCAAGTGTAAAAAATGTAATGGCTATAGCAAGTGGCATCTTAGAAGGAATGAATGTTACAGATTCAACAAGAGCTTTATTTCTAACAGAATCACTAAATGATATAAAAGAACTTATTAAAGCATTAGGTGGAAACAAAAAAACAATACTTTCATTTGCTGGCTTTGGAGATATCCTAATGACATGCACAAGCCATAATAGTAGAAACTTTACATTTGGCTATCTAATAGGAAAAGATATAAACAAAAAAGAAATAGACTCCTTTCTAAAAGAAAACACAGTAGAAGGAATGTATACATTAAAATCAATTAAAAAATTAATAATAAAAAAGAAAATAAATCTACCAATAATTAACTTAATATATGATATTATATTAAATAATAAAGATAAAAAAGAACTATTA
The DNA here is from genome assembly GCA_036653735.1 of Bacilli bacterium. Lineage (GTDB taxonomy): Bacteria > Bacillota_I > Bacilli_A > RF39 > UBA660 > CAVCAD01. Next base: position 31,545 of record JAVVTI010000004.1, read on the forward strand.
AGATTTCTAATAGAAAAATAATGCTATGTATATTAGTATTTATTTGATATAATGGAAACATGAAGTTTGAATTAAGTTTTAAAAAAATATTTATGATATTCCTTGTTACATATCCTATATTTGATATGTACCCTTTTTATAATAGAATAACAACCCTTATAAGAGTTGCTATTATAACAACAATGTTTCTATATGTACTTATAAAATATAAAGATAAGAAAGCTTTTTTACTTTTTTTCTTATATTTCATATTACTAGGTATATTCTTCATAATTCACGATAATCACTGTTCCTTCTTTAGATCATTTAGCCCTACAAACTTTGATTATAATGTACTAGAAGAAATGCTATACTTTGTAAAAATGACTATGCCACTAATATTTATATATATCTCATATAAAATAAAACTAAATAAAAAAGATATAAAAAATATAATAATAGCACTAAGTATATTAATATCTACTAATATAATTATAACTAATTTCTTTGTAATAAGCTATTCATCATACTCTAATGAATTAATAAAAGGAAACTTCTTTTCGTGGTTCTTTGGAGCATATGCTAAATATGGATATATGCAATTAGCATCTAAGGGATGGTTCTACTTTGCTAACCATACAATAGCTATATTAGTAATGATATTACCAATTATATTTTATTACCTAATAGAAGACTTTAACTATAAAAAAGTAATTATATTATGTTGTCACTTGTTTGCCCTTGTATTATTAGGTAATAGAACTAGTGTTATAGGAACATATGCTATATTGCTTATAAGTATATTTACATACTTTGTTTTTACTGTAATAATAAAAAGAGATAAACCAAATAAGAAAGTACTAATATATATGATCTTATTAATAATTATCTATCCCTTTTTTATATTTATTAGCCCTGCATACCAAAGATTCGAAGATACAAAAACTATTGTCAATTCAGTAAACAAAGAAACCATATTAAATATAAATAATGAACAAAAGATTAACTATATAGTTGAAGAAAAAGAAAAGAAAATAAATTATATATTAACAAACTATAAAAGTAAAATGGTTAACCCTATATTCTTTAAATATTATCCATATGAATATGATACAGATTTTTGGTATCTAGAAATAAAAAACAATGATAAAACAAACTTTATTAACTATAGAAATTTAGAAATAAAAATACTTAATAGAGTTATAATTACAAACAATAATAAATATGATAAGTTACTTGGAATAAGTCACTCAAGACATATGAATATAGTTAACTATGAAAGAGACTACTTTAGTCAAATATATAGTGTAGGTATTATAGGATTATTCTTATTAATATCACCTTACATAATAATATTATTATATTTAATAATTAAACTATTTAATAAGAAAAACTTTAAACTAAAAAATATATTATTTATATATTCCTTAGGAATCTTTTTAAGCCTCGCACTCCTATCAGGCAACCTGCTTAATTCCCTAAGCGTTACAGTTATTTTTTCGTTCATAATGGGAATAATGATTAATGAAGAAAATTATGCTATAATTAAGAAGAGGTGAACAAGTGGGAACATTTTTTGAAAAAGTAGAAAAATATTTTAAAAAAATAAAAAGAGATGGAATAGTAAGTGCAACTAAAAAGGCAATTGTGAAATTTAAAAGTGATTATTTGTCTAAAATTAATCCGGTAACAATAATTAAATTTTATAAAAACAAGAAAAATATTTATGCTGAACTTAATAATATTATAAAAAATAATAAATATGATAGAGTACTTGTATGGAGGAGTTCTATAGGATGGAATATTCCTTTATTTCAAAGACCTCAACACTTGTCTAAATGCTTAGCACAAGAAAACTGCTTAGTGTTTTATGAAGTTACTAAGATGACTGATAAGGTTGATTTTATTAAAAAACAAAGTAATAACTTATACTTAGTAAACTTTGAAACAAATAGATTCAATAAACTATTTCATGAGGTAATTAAAGAAATAGAAAAACCTAAATATGTTTTTATTGCATCTACTTCATGGGACTTAAATGAAAAAACAATTATTAATTATGTTAATAATAACTTTACATTACTATATGATTACTTGGATGACCTTAATCCTGCTTTAGCTGGCATTGAAAAATTACCAACAAATGTAAAAACAATACATGATTATGTAGTAAATCATCCAAAGAATACATATGTCATTTGTACAGCTGATATTCTTTATAAAGATATGGTAAAGAAAAGAAATAATGATAAAAACATAACCTTTGCTTGTAATGGTGTTACATATGAACATTTTATTAACCTTAATAAGAAAATAAAATATACAGAAGACTTTAATAAAATATTAAAAGAAAAGAAACCAATAATAGGATATTATGGAGCACTAGCAAAATGGTATGATTATGAACTTATAAAAAAGTTAGCATCAGAAAGAAAAGACTGTAACATTGTGTTAATAGGAGCAAAATATGATACTAGTTTTGATGCATCTAAAATAGAAAAAATAAATAATATACACTTTATAGGATCTAAATCATTTGATGAGTTACCATACTATGCTAAACATTTTAATGTTTCTATTTTACCATTTTTAATAAATGATATTACAAAGGCAACAAGTCCTATTAAACTATTTGAATATATGGCTTTAGGAAAGCCAATAGTAACAACTGACTTAAATGAATGTAGAAAATATAAATCAGTCCAGATAGGTAAAACACATGAAGAATTTATTAAATTAATAGATAAAAGTTTAAACCTAAAAGATAATAAGTATAATGAACTTCTTAAAACAGAAGCACTTGAGAATACTTGGGAAAGTAAAAGCAAGATAATTGTAACTGACTTAAAAAAATATGAAAAGGATAAACAATGAAAGCTTTAATAGAAAAAACATATAATGATTATTTATTAATAAAAGAAATAGGGATAGATAAATATTTAAAAAACAATAAAAAAGCATTTATTGTTACTGTTAATCCAGAAGCTTGTATGATTAGTGAAAATAGTAGAAGATATCAACAACTACTACTTGATAAAGATACCCTTTTAATTCCTGAGTCTGTAGGATGTGAAATAGGTATTAAAAAGATATGCAATAAAACTATAGAAAAAATTCCGGGCGTTGAATTGTTTGAAGATATACTAAAATTTGCTAATGAAAATTCAAAGAGTATATATCTGTATGGATCTATTGAAAAAGTTAATAATGATATGAAAACCTATGTTAAAAAACATTATAAAAATATTATTATAGTAGGATCAAATAATGGCTATGATAAAGAAGAAGCAGTTATAATGGAAGACATAATTAAAACAAAACCAGATATTATAGCAGTAGCTTTAGGAATGCCTAAACAAGAACTATTTATAAATAAAATTTATAAAAATGTTAAAAAAGGAATCTTTATAGGCGTTGGTGGTACATTTGATGTACTTAGTGGAAATGTAAAAAGAGCACCTAAGTTTTTTATAAAACATAATTTAGAATGGTTATATAGAATATGTGGAAGCTTTTATAGAGTAAAGAAGTTTTTTAGATATAATGTAAAATATGCATTAAAAATTTACTTTTATAAGAAAGATTGATATAATGATTTAAAGAAAAGGAAAAACTATGATAAAGAATATTATTGAGAATATTAAAAAATATAAATTTTTAATGAAACAATTAGTATCTAGAGATTTTAAAGTAAAATATAAAAGAAGTACTTTAGGAGTTATTTGGAGTTTATTATATCCCCTTTTAATGATGATGGTAATGGCAATAGTGTTTTCTAAAATGTTTAAATTTAGTACCCCTGGAGTAAATTACTTAGTATATTTATTGACGGGATTAACTTTTTTCAACTATTTTAGTGAAGCAACAAATCTAGCTATGTCATCAGTAGTAGGAAACTTCTCATTAATAAACAAAATATATATACCTAAATACATTTTTCCACTCTCAAAATGCTTGTTTGTTGGAATTAATTTTCTATTAACACTAATTCCTCTTTATATTGTTATATTTGCAACTGGAACAGGTATAAATATTTATCACTTATTACTACCTTTTGCATTTGTTTGCTTATTCTTTTTTACAGTAGGTGTAAGCTTCATCTTAGCAACGGTTTCAGTTTTTATGAGAGATATGTTTTATATATATGGAATACTTCTAACTGTCTGGACTTATTTAACACCCATTATGTATGACATAAAAATGATTAACTCAACACTTCAAATAATTCTAAAATGTAATCCTCTATACCAATTTATAAACTTTGCTAGAACAATAATTTTGTATGGACAGTGTCCTTCACCATCTCAGTTTGGATTATGCTTACTATCATCAGTCTTAGTTTTATTTGTTGGTTTATATGTTTTTAGAAAGAAACAAGATAAATTTATATACTATATTTAAGAAAGGTGTGTAAAATGGATAAAAATGTAATGATAAAAGTTAATAATGTATCTATGAAATTTAATTTAGGAATAGAAAAAAATTTCTCGCTTAAACAATTTTTTGTTGATATGTTTAATTTTAAAAAGAAAAAACATACTAAAGAAGATTTTTGGGCTTTAAAAGATATTGATTTTGAAGTAAAAAAAGGTGAAGTAGTAGGTTTTATTGGATCTAATGGTGCGGGTAAATCAACCCTTTTAAAAGTTGTCGCAGGAGTTATGAAACCCACTAAAGGAAAAGTTTTAGTAGGTGGAAATATATGCCCTATGATTGAGTTAGGTGCAGGTTTCGATATGGACCTTACCGCTAGAGAAAACATCTATTTAAATGGAGCCGTTCTAGGATACACTAAAAAGTTCTTAGATGAAAAATTTGATGATATTGTTGAATTCTCAGAACTTCAAGAATTTCTAGATGTCCCTGTACGAAACTTTTCCTCAGGAATGACGGCCAGATTAGCCTTCTCAATAGCAACCATAGTTGATCCTGAAATACTAATAGTTGATGAAATATTATCTGTGGGTGATATTGCATTTCAAGCAAAGAGTGAAGCAAAAATGCTTAGTATGATAAAGGGAGGAACAACTGTTTTATATGTTTCACATTCAATAGAATCCATTAAAACAATGTGTACCAGAGTCATTTGGATAGAGCACGGAATTGTACAAAAAATTGGTGATAATACTGTATGTGATGAGTACTATAAAAAAATGACTGAATAATCTTTTGATATAAATTTAATAAGAAAAGAGTATAACTATGAAAAAAAGCATTATTAGATAAAAATATTTTATTGTTTATTTATATTATTTTATCTATACCATTCATTATATTTTTTACATCTTGGTATAGATTGTATATTTCTATTCCAGTTATTGCTATATCTAACTATTTCATCTTCTACAAACATTAACGAGTTTCATAGAATGCTTAAATATTTTAAAACATCTAAATTTGACATTAAAAAGAATAGAAGTGACACATGGAAAACTTCTGAAAAAACACAGTTCTCGCTAGAGCTTGTTTATATTAAAAAATTTGTCTTGCCATATGACAAAAACAGATATATATTAAAATATATCATGAAATAAAGGAGGATCACATGAAAGAAAAAAGCTATTATAAATTTGTATTTAATTTAGGTTTAATAATATTATTGTTTATTTTTAACAATATACTAATATCGTCACTAGGTTTTATAGTTCATAAATCCATTATGCCCTGTAATTTTATTTTATCAATATTTTTAACCTTAATAGTGTCAATTATTATTATGTATAAAAATGGGTATAAGCTCATTCATTACATTTCTAGTTTAGTTCTATTAGCTATATTAGTTGGATTGAGCATATTTGCTAGTGCTAGAACATTTGATACTTCATGGGATGGAAACTCTTATCATAAGGCAGCTATTGGACAGCTTAAAAATGGATGGAATCCTGTTTACCAAAGTATAGAAGAATTTAATGAATCAGAAAATAATCCATTGGAATTAAAAGAACCTTGTGGACTTTGGAATAATCATTATGCAAAAGGCTATTGGATATTTTCTGCAAATATTTACAGTATAACAGATAATATTGAGACTGGAAAATCCTTTGCTATATTAATTGCTATAAGTACATTTCTCATTTTAGCGGGCTTTTTTATTACAAAAACTAATTATTTTTTAGGAACTTTATTGTCTTTATTGTTAGTTGTTAATCCTATATTCTTAGCACAAGCGCTAACTTTTTATAATGATGGCATTCTAGGTTTAATGTTATTGGTTCTAATTGTGTCGCTTATAATGATTATAGATAAAAATAGTAAATTTAAACAATATGAAAAATATATTTTATTTTTTTTGAGTTTGACAATATTAATAAATATCAAATTCTCAGGTTTTGCCTATGCAGGAATATATTCATTAGTTTTTTATATCTTTATTATATTTAATAAACAATTAAGAAAAAAAGAATTTTGGCCAATGACATTAACGGCTATTTTCGCTTTAATTATAAGTCTTCTAATAATTGGTCTTTCTACTTATCCAAAAAATTTAATTGAACATAAAAATCCTTTTTATCCAATTTTCGGTGAAAACAAAGTTGATATTATGACACCTAACCAACCAAAAGGATTTGAGAATAAAAATAATATTGAAAAATTTCTAATAGCAAACTTCTCAAAAAGTAATTCAACCACTGAAAAACCTATTTTAAAAATTCCGTTCACATTTGATAAGAATGAAATAAATAAATTAGTGGTTTGTGATTTAAGAACTGCTGGTTATGGAGTATTATTTAGTGGTATTTTAGTGTTATCATTTATAACTGTCATTGTAGGTCTGATATTATTACATAAAAAAGATAAGTCAAAATTTTGGATGTATATCCTGCCAATAATCGCGACACTAATATTAATATTGTTTCTAGGAGAATCTTGGTGGGCCAGATACTTGCCTCAATTATATGCCTTACCCATAATTTCTATTTTATTATTAAACGAATTAAAGACCTCAAAAACAAAAAATGCACTTAAATGGCTAATAATAATTTTATTAATTTTGAATATGTGTATTTTTATATCTTTAAGATATAAAATTAAAAGTATGAATTTTAAATCTATTAGAAATGAGATAAATAATATTAAACAAATACCAGAAGATAAATTGCTTTATGTGTCTACAGAAAATTTTGATGGTGCAATTTATAGTTTATTTGATTATCATTATAATATAAAGGTTGTAGATCATAAAGATGATATGAGTAAATACAGGAAAAGTACTTTTTATTTAAATTATTTGAATACTTATGATGAAAGGGATTTATAAAATGAAAAATATAATGAAATTAATGCGTGTAAAGCATTATATTAAAAATTGCTTAATATTTTTACCGATATTTTTTAGCCAAAAGACATTAGGAATTGATGAGATATTTAAAGTCATATTAGGCTTTATATCTTTTTCATTAATATCTTCTTGTATTTATATTTTAAATGATATTTGTGATGTTGATAAAGATAGAAATCATCCAACAAAAAAAGATAGACCAATAGCAAGCGGAGAAGTTAGTATACGAAATGCATATCTTCTAGCAATAGCTTTATTTATTGTTTCATTAATTATAAATTATATATCTTCAGGTTTTAATTTCATATCTTTTGGATTGCTACTATTATATTTTGTACTAAATGTTCTATATTCTCTCGGATTAAAAAATATAGCTTTAGTTGATATTGTCATATTAGTATCAGGTTTTCTAATAAGACTTCTATATGGAGCTGAAATTGTTGATGTTCATATTTCTCATTGGCTTTACTTGACAGTAATGTCAATGGCATTCTATTTAGGATTAGGCAAGAGAAGAAATGAATTAGGCAATCAAGGATTAAAGACACGTAGTGTATTGAAAAAATATAACTATGAATTTTTAGATAAAAACATGTGTCTTTGCTTGTGTCTTACAATAGTTTTCTATTCACTTTGGTGTATAGATCCTAATATTGTTAAATTACATCCGCAATTATTATGGACAATTCCTTTAGTATTGGTTATCTGTATGAAGTATAGTTTAACTATTGAAGGGCAATCGTCTGGAGACCCCGTAGATGTAGTTTTAAATGATAAAATGTTAATGAGTTTGATTTTTATTTACGGTATTGTCATAACATGGTTTTTCTACGGTACTACTATTATCGGACTATTTAGATTATAAAAATAATTGTTTACAATTCTGTTAAAACCATTTATAATAGAGATAGATTTATAGATTTTATTAGAACAAATATTTTAAAAATTGATATATATTTTAAATTGGAGTTAAAATTAAAAATGCTAACAAAAGGCATTAATAGAACAAAAAAACTTAAGAATGGAAATAGGTGAAAAATTGAAAAATGACGAAGAGATTATTAATTTAAAAAAACATATAGATTATAAGACTAAAGTTTGTGAGAGAATGAAGACTTCTCCTATTTTAGATGATTTTAAATTCTTACAAAAAAGAATAAAAAACAAAGAATTTAAAGGGATTATATTATATGCAGAAGCTGTAATGTGGGAACCCATCCAAAGACCTCAACAATTATTAAAACAGCTAGCTAAAAATGGATATTTATGTTTTTTTTGTGAGATAAATAATAAAGAAAATTATGTTTTGAAAGAAATAAATAAAAACTTATTTGTTGTTAATGGTGAAGAAATATTATTACCACTGCTACAAAATGAAGAAATAATTTTTTATATATCATATTTTTTACAATATGTTTTTTCACAACATTTTACAAAAAAAATTATATGGTTTGATATACTTGATCGATTAGACTTTTTCTCTATCTATAATAAATATAGTGAAAAAATATGGAGAGAACTAAGAAAAAACGCCGACTTTATTACTTATTCTGCGTTAAAATTGAAGCATTATACAAAATCAAGAAAATCAATTTTATTACAAAACGCTGCTAATCCGGAAGATTTTGAAATAGATCAAGACATTGTTTATGAAGACTTGCAAAATATTATTTTGAAAGGTAAAAAAATAATAGGTTATTATGGAGCAATTGAAAAATGGTTTGAATGGGATATTATTAAATTATTAAATGATTCAGATAAATATTCTATTGTTCTAATTGGTAATATTGGAGTTGAAGTAGATAAAAGTTTGAAAAACGTTTACTATTTAGGCCCAAAAAAATATTCTGATCTAAAATATTATGCTTCACACTTTGATGTTGCATTGATACCATTCATAGTAAATTCAATTACAAATTATGTATCACCAGTTAAATTTTTCGAATATTTAGCATTTCATTTACCTGTTCTTAGCACAAATATTTATGAAATGAAACAATATAAAACTAGTGTTTTAAAAATAATAAATAAAAAAGAAATAAAACACGTAGAAAAATATATAGATGAACTAATAAAGATTGATAAAGAAACCGTTATTGCTGAAACATCTAAAATTTTAGCAGAAAACACATGGTCTATTAGGGCTAATAAAATAATCGAATTAATAAATAGGAGTAAAGAATTATGAACAATGATGATTTAAGAAGTTATAGAGTATTAAGAAAATATAAGATAGTATCAATTGTTAACGCTATGCTTATATTCAAAGACAATGGATTTAAAGGAATAAAAAATAAATTAATAAAAAAAATGAAAAAATCTAATGGTACTATAATAAAATTAAGTAAGCCTGTTTTCAAAATAGGATTTATTGATGTGGTTGTGGATTCTGAAGGGGATATTAACAAAATTATTTCTAAACTTGAGAATTTAAATTTAAAGATTAACTTCTTTAAAATTAATAAGAAAAATGTAGAGACTAAGAACTATCAAATAATAAGTAAATCTACTTTTGAAAATATTTTTGAAAAAAGAGCCTTTATTTACATAGGAGAAAAACAATGTAACTTTGATTTCTGCGCAAATATAAAATATAAAACCGAGAATTTAAAAGATGCTATTAATAATCTTCTTATTGATTCTAATAATTTAAAATTATTAGCTAATTACAATCAACGAAATAATGTATCAGTTAAAGCGGCAACTTTCTTTGATTTTACTGGTACGAACTATTACTCTGGAGGAGCCGAAAGATATTTAATTGACCTTCACGACGTGTGTAAGTCATTAGGTTTAAACTTAAATATTTATCAGAATGCAGAAAAGCCTTTTTTTAGAAAATACAATAATATTAATGTTATAGGATTAAAAGTAAAAGACATGTCAGTGGCCTATAACCCTTCTTATTTTGATAAACAAACTCAGAACTATATCTCTCATACAATCTATAATAGTCAATTACACATATATTCAGCATTTCAAGAATGTTATCCTAATCATATTGGCCCATCAGTTGGAATTAGCCATGGTGTAAGTTGGGATTGCAAGTCAAATGTATCATCTGATGGATTAACCTTTTGGAATAATAAAAGACAATTTATTGAAGGCGCTATGTTGTGTGACAAATTGGTATCAGTAGACACTAATACAGCAAATTGGTTTCAAACCATTGATTTTGAACTAGGAAATAAAAAGTTTTCTGTTATACCAAATTATGTAGATACTAAAGAGTTTTGTCCTAGAAAAGATTACTTAAAGAAAAGAGATAAAATAGTTATAACCTATCCTAGGAGATTATATGAGCCTAGAGGTATGTATATTGTACTTAATATTATTGATAAGATTTTCCAAAAGTATGATAATGTAGAGTTTCATTTTGTTGGAAAAGGATTTGACGAAGACGTAAAAAACATTGAAAATAAAATAAAAAAATATCCTGATAAAATATTTTGTTATAATAAAACTCCTTTTGAAATGGAAAAAGTATATAAAATGTCAGATATTAGTTTAATACCAACTCTTTACAGCGAGGGAACAAGTTTATCGTGTCTAGAGGCAATGGCAAGTGGAAATATTGTTGTTTCTACAAGGATTGGCGGCTTGACAGATCTAATAATAAACAATTATAATGGTTATTTAATAGAGCCTAATGAAAATGCTTTACTTGCAACCCTAGAGGATATTCTAGAGAATTATGATAAGCAAGAAAAAATAAAAACTTTAGCGGTAGAAACTGCAAAAGCATTTAACAAAGATAAATGGAGAAAAAGCTGGATAAAAGTAATTAATTCATTTAATTTAAAAAACAAATCAAATAATAATGAATTAATTGAAGTATATGTAAAAAATGCTAATCTTATGAATGAAAAAACCATTGAAATATTAAAGACTGAACTAAACAAAGGAAATTTAATTTATTTAAGAAGTAAACATCCTTTAAAAAAGGATACATTGAGCTACGGATTATTACAAGTTATAGGTTTTGACGAAAAAATGGAAAGCGAAGCATCAAAAGTTTACGTTGAAAAAGGATTAGATATTAAAAATAAAACGAAGATTATTGAAATAAAATAAAACGGGTTTTTAAGAAAGAAGGAGAAAAAAATGATTAAAGTAATGTCAATATTTGGAACTAGACCTGAAGCTATTAAAATGGCACCTCTAGTAAAGGAATTAGAGAGTCGCAGTGAAATAGAAAGCATAGTTTGTGTAACAGCACAACATAGAGAAATGCTTGATCAAGTGTTAGAGGTTTTTAATATTAAACCTGATTATGATTTAAATATTATGTCACAAGGTCAAACATTAACAGACATAACTGTTAAAGCAATAAAAGGATTAGAAAGTGTAATACAAGAATCAAAACCAGATTTAATTCTTGTTCATGGAGATACATCTACTACATTTGCAGGAGCACTTGCAGCTTTTTATAATCAAGTTTCTATAGGACATGTTGAGGCTGGACTAAGAACATGGGATAAATATTCACCATGGCCTGAAGAAATGAATAGGCAAATGGTAGATAGGTTAGCAGATATATATTTTGCTCCAACAGAAGTTTCAAAACAGAACCTTCTTAATGAAGGAATAGATTCAAAGAAAATTTTTATTACTGGTAATACAGCAATAGATGCTATGAAGTATACAATAAAAAATGATTATGATCATGAAGTATTTTCCTGGATTGGAAATGATAGAATGATACTTTTAACAGCACATAGAAGAGAAAACCTAGGAGAACCTATGAGACACATATTCAAAGCTGTTAAAAGGATAGTAGAAGAGTTTAAAGATGTTAAAGTAATATATCCAATACATTTAAATCCTAAAGTAAGAGAAATAGCTAATGAAGTATTAAAAGATAATGATAGAATAAAGCTTATTGAGCCACTAGAAGTAGTTGATTTTCATAATTTTATAGCTAAGGCAAATATAATACTAACTGATAGTGGTGGAATACAAGAGGAAGCTCCATCACAAGGTAAACCAGTATTAGTACTTAGAGATACTACTGAAAGACCTGAAGGAATAAAGGCAGGAACTCTTAAATTAGTAGGTACAGTAGAAGAAACTATATATGAAGAAACTAAAAAACTATTGCTTGATAAAA